>NZ_DBGCJQ010000057.1:0-16451 GCF_048354975.1 Massilistercora timonensis
CCTGTCCAGGTAAAATAGATATCCGGCATCTCTCCGCCAGAGGCAATAACACTAAGCTTATCTTTCATAGCCTCATCTGAAACATTTTCCATCTCAATCTTAATATCTGGATTTTCCTCTTCAAACTGAGCAACTGCATCCACAAAATACTGTGCATACGGATCTTCCGGATACTTGTTCAAAAAGGTCAAAGTAACTGTCCCATCTTCACTTTCACCACTTCCACTATCCGCGTCGCCAGAACCACTTGTTGCACATCCTGCCAGCATACCAAGTATCATAGTCGCCGACAACAATGCCGCCAAAATTCTTTTTTTCATAACACTTCTCCTTCCTGTTAAAATTTTAGAGATTAATAATTTCCGACAGCCGGTCCGGGTCGACGTCATACCCTACACCTAAAGAACCGTCTTTTACTACTACCGTCGCCGCAAACTCAGCTGCTTTTTGCAAGGCAACAGTTATCTTATTCTCAGCAGGGATCAGCTCGTCAGCTTCCGCCGAGTAATAATTCACCAAAAATGCGCTAATAAAGGAATCGCCCGCTCCCATAGTATCTGTCGCTTTCACCTGACAGATACCCTGTTCATAATATTTCTCCCCGTCATATGCAATTGTTGGCTCCCCGCCTCTGGTTCCAACAGCCAGTTCCGCTCCCAGATCTGTACATCTTTTCAATATCGCTCTTGTTTTTTCTTCCGTCAGATGGCTGCAGGAAAAGAAACCGAACTTTATAGATGGAGCAATGTTCTCAATATCTTTTTCTGTAAAATCATCATAAAAGTCATAACTGATAACTGCGCCGGCATTAAAAAGTTTTTCAATCTTTTCTACTGTCAGGCGCGACGCGCGACTAAGGCTTACAACATCAAAAGTTTTTATATATTCCAACTCTTCATCTGTAAAAACAAACGGATATAAATCTGTAACTCCCCTGCGATTCCAATCTAAGAAAACACGGTCTCCGTCTTGTAAGTCTACTAACGCATACCCACTGGAGCCTTTTTCATGGTGGCAATAGCTAGTGTCAATTCCTGCTTCAACCAAAGTCTTTTCGAGGATCTCTCCTACTTTATCATCTGCGAAAACCCCCATAAAGGCCGCCTGCGCTCCCTGAAGTTTTGCGTCATAAGCCACATTATATTCATTTCCTCCCGGATACATCCGTTTCTGATGGCAATATATATCTACAACATTTATTCCGATTCCTAATATTTTTGGTATTTTCATGTCAGCCTCTCATTTCACAAAATGTATTAACACGTCTTATTTGTATAATAAATTGGTACGTCATTTTTGTCAATCATTTTTGTTTAAACTCAATATTTTTGTTTATTATTGCCTGTTTTTATCATTATTTTTTGTTAAAAAAGCTATTTTTTCAATTTTTATAAGTCATTTGTTCTTCGTGTTGTTTTATTACGTATTATTTCGTGTCCTTTCCTGCCATTAACAAAAAAACGCCCTGAATGCCTACAGCACTCAGAGCAGTTTTTCTTTACAAATATTAGATATACCATTTAAGAAAACGGTCGTTATCCCCTCTCACCCAATCTCTTACTGTATGGATTGGATCTCCATTCATATCGAACACACACATTTCACTTGTAATTACTGGCGTTCCTACAGACAGATTTAAGTAATCTGCAATCTCCTCGTCCGCAAATACAATTTTAACACTTCGTCTCCCCTTATTGGACGGTATCATATGATATTTATTCATTAGTATTTCGTAAAAAGACCCTTCCAGATTATCATCCTTAATCTTGATCATATCCGGGAAAAGATGATTCTCTTCTACCGTTACCGGAACACCATCCGCAATCCGAACTCTTTTAAAAACAAGTATTTTCCCATTTGCTTTTTCGCCAAAAAATTCTCTGTCCAAATCCGTTTTAATATCTTCTATTTCCAGTTTAACTACTTTTGATGTGAGATTCACTCCCTGCATCTTGGCATCTTCTGTAAAACTTGTAACTCCAATTGGAAGCCGCAGCATGTCTGAATGGGCCACAAAGCTTCCTTTCCCCTGTACCTTGATAATATATCCTTCAACCGTCAGTTCTTCCATTGCGTTGCGAACTGTTACCCGGCTCATATTATATTCCTTTTGCAGCTGCGTCTCCGAGGGAAGCTTGTCTCCTGGTTTCAATATCCCTGTACGAATTTCTCTTTTAATCTTATTCTTTAACTGGAGATATAACGGAGTTGAATTACTTTTTTCGATGCGTGACATGATTCTTCTTCTTCCTCGCCTTGTATTAAAGGTCGTATTATTTCTTTTCATTATATACCAACCACAAAATAAATACAATCTTAAAATCATTGACACCAAATTTAATACGTCTTAATATATTTTATATATTATTGAAAGGAGAGACTCCTATGAAAAAAAATCTATTCCCAAAATTTACGACTGTTATCTCCCTGTATTATATTTCATATGCCGTTATATATGGATTTGTAACCGTCTTCATGCAATACAGGCACTTCACTAATACAGAGATCGGTCTCTCCCTGGCATGCGCTTCTGTCCTCTGTATCCTTTTGCAATATTTTTCCGGTTCGTTTTTAGACAGACATCCCGACCTTTCTGTGAAAACAATTATGTTAATTTCATTTATTCTTGTATATGGAATATGTATCATCTTGTTTCTGGTCAAAATGAAATGGTTTATTTTCTTTTCCTATACGATAGTTGGCGCGATTATGCTTGCCGGCGCTTCCTTTTCCAATATGTTTGGAATGGAATATCTGAATTCCAATATACCTTTAAATTATTCTCTTGCAAGGGGAATCGGTTCCTTTTGTTTTGCCGGTACTTCTCTGCTCATGGGAAGTATTATCAAACTGTTCTCTGTTATGAGTATCTTCCCTGTCTTCTTTGTAGTCCATTTATTGCTTCTGCTTTCTTTGCTTTTCATACACCCTGCTCCCAGATCTGTTTACGATAATCCTTTGCCCAAAGAGCATACGAAGAAAATGGATCCTCTTTTCCTTTTTTTATTGGCAAGTCTCCTTCTCGTTTATATTAGCTATACTTCTGTCTACAATTTTCAAATCAACATCGTAACCGCCGTAGGCGGCGGCAGTCAGGAAATGGGAATCTCCAACTGTATCGCAGCTATGCTTGAACTACCGGCCATGGCCCTTTTTATTCCGCTGTCCAAGAAGTTTTCTTATGGAACTCTTCTTAAGACATCCTGTCTTTTTTTCTTCTTCAAAATAACCGCTTTTTATTTTGCTGATCATATCTGGGGAATCTATCTTGCGCAATGCCTCCAGTTTTTCTCTTATGGTCTATTTGTACCAGCTTCTTCGTATTTTATTAATTCTATTCTCCCTCCACAGGATAAATCCAAAGGTCAATCTGCGCTTGGTATCTTCACCTTCGGCCTTAGCGGACTGATTTCCAGCTTATTAAGTGGCATCCTTCTGGATCTCTTTACTGTAAAAACAATGCTGGCGTTAGAAAGTCTGCTTACATTTATCGGTGTTATTGGCGTATTTATCGCCTGTCACTTTATGCAGACTTCAAAATCCAAGATATAGCTGATTTCCCATTGTCTTGTCCCTCATTTCATTGTATCATGCAAATAGAATAAATCTCTATTTACGGAAAGGACATCGCCATGACACACAAGGAAATCTTAGCAACTGTAGACCACACCCTTCTGGCCCAGACCGCCACCTGGGAAGAGATCAAGAAGATCTGCGACGACGGCGCGAAGTACCACACCGCCTCCGTCTGCATCCCGCCCTGCTATGTAAAGCAGGCAAAAGAATATATCGGCAACACTGTGAAGGTCTGCACCGTGATCGGTTTCCCCAACGGGAATTCCACAACAGAGTCCAAAGTGTTCGAGACAAAAAACGCCATTGAAAACGGCGCGGATGAGATCGATATGGTCATCAATATCGGCGCGCTGAAGGATAAGAATTATGATCTTGTACGCTCTGAGATCTCCGCTGTCAAAGAAGTCTGTGGCCAGCGGGTTTTAAAAGTGATCATTGAGACCTGTCTTCTGACCGAGGAAGAAAAGATCAAAATGTGCCAGCTTGTCACTGAGGCAGGCGCGGACTTCATCAAAACTTCTACCGGTTTCTCCAAAGCCGGCGCCACCTTTGAAGACGTAGCCCTCTTTGCGAAGCATGTGGGCCCGGACGTCAAGATCAAAGCCGCAGGCGGCATTTCTTCCTTTGCAGACGCGGAAGAATTCCTCCGCCTGGGCGCCTCCAGACTTGGCACCAGCAGACTTGTTAAGATCGAGAATTCTTGAGAAAATCTTATTTCTTCGTGAACATTCTGTGTCTCCTCTTGAGTCTTTTTGGAAAAGCTACTAGAATAAACTACTGATACAGCAAATGGTTTTACAGGAGGATTGTAAGATATGATGATAGATGATAAGAAAAGCAGAGAAACCGGCATCTTCCATCCGGAGGATTTCATCGGCCAGGACTTTGAAGTCATTTACGAGGGAGACCTTCCGGAGCTCCCCACCGAAGGCCTTTCCGACAACTACAAGGATGTGCTTTCCAGTCTCTCGGATCTGGACGATACCGGAAGCATCGACTATGTGGCGGAAAACCGCACCGGCCACATCGACCCGGAGCGGGTGGCCGCCCGGGAGGCTGAGATAGAGCAAAGGATGAAAGATCCCACTCTGGGAGAGCGCATTATGCAGGGGATACGCCGCCTGATGCCTTAATCCAGGGAATTTTCTTCTGACTGAGCTTTCTTCAGGAAGTCTGCGTCCTTGGTCTTAAGCCTGGGGATAAACCGGCGGGCGAATTTCCCCTTCCCCCGGTTTTTCACATAGAAATAACCGATGATGGAGAAGACCGTCGCGCCGATGAAATTCACCAGCAGGTCCTCCATGGTATCCAGAAGGCCGATATCCAGATAGCCGCCAAGGCCGAGGGATTCCCCGTTCACCGCCACGTCCCGGATCCCGGTGACGCCCACCACGTGGTTGCCTCCCGCCGGGTCCAGCATTACAGAGTAAATGGTGTTCACAATGGTATCTTTCTGCATATCCAGATGAAAGATCTGATCCATTCCAAACTCAAAGAATTCCCAGATCACGCCGATGGTCATGGAGAAGCAGAACGCCACCACAGCCAGGAACGCCGGGGAGAGCTGGAAGGAAATCTTCTTATTCCGGTTCAGGATGTCCACCAGGGCGAACCCGATGGCCGCCATCAGGAATCCGTTAAGGGTGTGCAGCACCGTGTCCCACATGGGGATCTTCTCATAGTACGCCTGGATCTCTCCCAGGATCTCCGCCGCGAAGATAAACAGCAGCATAATGATCTCCAGGGCCGTGGGCAGCTCGATCTTCAGATTGATCTGGATCAGGCTTGGCATAATGAGGAGCACCAGCGTCAGCGCGCACAGGAATACATTTTCAAAATTGCGGTTCAGGATCTGGAGGATCATCACAAGGATCACCAGCGCCCGAAGCGTCATATAGACAATGAAGGAGCTTTTATGCTCCCTCAGTTCCATGCGGAGGGCCTTGCCCATCACCCGCATCCGTTTCTTCATATTTTTCATAAGTATCTTTTTCTCCGCTTTAATTCAGGAAGTTTTCGATGATCACGCCTTCCGCCTCTTCTGCCGTCATTCCCAGCGTCCGCAGCTTGGTCACCTGCTCGTCGTTGATCCGGCCGATGGCCGCCTCGTGGATGATCCCCGCGTCCACGTGCTTCGCGTCGATGGCCGGGATGGAGCACACTTCCGCGTGGTCCATGATGATGGAATCACACTGGATGTGGGCGTGACACCGGGCGTTCCCCACTGCGTTGGGGTGGAACACCTGTCTGGAGGTGCCTTTGGCCACAGACCGGGAAATGATCTGGGCGCTGCTGCCCTCCCCGTTCAGTACCACTTCCATATTGGACTCGGCCGTCTGAGCGTCGTGAGTCATCAGTTTCTCCAGCACATACAGTTTTGCCCCCGCTCCCAGGGAAACTTCCGTCTCCCGCCGGGTGGAGTCCACGCCCTTGATCTGGACGGTGTCCAGGGTAAATACAGCGTCGTCTTCCAGGAAGATCCTGGTCACCGGGTTCAGCACTCTCGCGCCGGTTCCCTCTCCCTCGCCGTAATGTTTCTCCTCATAGCGCACATTGGCGCCCTTTCCTACATGGAAGGAATGGATCCCGTCATGGCGGCTCTCGTTGCAGCCGCTGTTGTGGATGCCGCAGCCGGCCACGATGGTCACATCCGCGCCCTCCGCGATATAGAAGTCATTGTAAACGATATCTGTCATACCGGAGGCATTTACCACCACCGGGATGTGCACCTGCTCTCCCCTGGTGGTTCCGTCAATATATACGTCGATCCCGTTCTTGTCCTCTTTCTTCCGGATCTTCACATGCTCGCTGTCTCCGTGGCAGAGGGCGATCCCGTTATACCGGAGATTGAAGGCGCCTTTCTGCTGAAAACCGGAGCCGTCGATCTGCTCCAGGACCTGTTTGGTAACCTGATCTAATTCTGCCATAGCTTTTTGCTCCTTTCTCTCGCCTTAGTCTTCCCGTTCCATGCACACGCAGGAATCCCCGGAATCTCCGCTGTCCAGAAGGGTGGGAAGGATCTCTTCCCGGTCTCCCAGCGCCTTGATCTTCCCGTCTTCGATCACCATGATCCGGTCCGCCATGCGGATGATCCGCTCCTGATGGGAGATCAGGATCAGGCACTCTTCTTTCTTCTGATGGATCTTCTCAAACTGCTGGATCAGCATGGAGAAACTCCACAGGTCAATGCCCGCCTCCGGCTCGTCGAAGATACACAGCTTGTGAGGCCGCGCCAGCACCGTAGCGATCTCCAGCCGCTTCATCTCACCGCCGGAGAGGGTCCCGTCGATCTCCCGGGTAATGTATTCCTTGGCGCACAGTCCCACGCTGCTTAAAAGCTTGCAGCACTCCGGCTCCGACAGGGTCCGCCCTGCTGCCAGGGACAACAACTTGCTCACCGTCATTCCCTTGAACCTTGGTGGCTGCTGGAAAGCAAACCCAAGCCCCGCCTTGGCCCGGTGGTCGATATCATAACCGGTGATATCCTCCCCGTCCAGCAGGATCTCTCCGGCATCCGCCTCCACGATCCCCATCAGCACCCGGGCAAGGGTAGATTTCCCGCCGCCGTTTGGCCCGGTGATCACCAGCATCTCCCCGTCCTTCGCCTGAAAACTGATATCCTTTACAATACTTCTCTCGATTCCATTCTCATTCACCTTGAACGTCAGATGATTTACTTCAAGCATGTCTTTCGCTCCTTTCGCAACCCTATTATCCTAACCAATCCCGCCAAAGAAAATGCCAAGCACATAGACGATAAATGTAATTCCCACGAAAAGATACCGGGTCACCGGCTCAAACCAGCCGCCAAGGGTCTTGTCCCTTCCGGTCTGCACCTGTTCCCTGGCATACCCTTTGGGACATACCCAGAAGAACATCACTGCGGCGATCAGCGCGCCCAGCGGAACGATATAGATGGAAACCTCGTCCATCCATGCGCCTACTGCGTCCCCGCTCTCGATAAAGATCCCCACCAGGGCCGCGATCAGGGCGATCAGCCCCACCGCTTTCCCCCTGGAAAGCTTCAGTTCCTGTTGCAGCGCCTCGATGGGCGTCTCAAACAGGTTCATAAGCGACGTCACCGCCGCGAAGATAGCCGCCACGAAGAAGATCGCGGCAAATACATTTCCCATGGGGAGCTGCTGGAACACAACCGGGAGCGTGATGAACATCAGCGGAGGCCCGCTGCCCACATCCAGGCCAAAAGCAAACACCGCCGGGATCACCACCATGCCGGCCAGAAGCGCCGCGCAGGTGTCAAAAAACGCCACGTTACGGGCACAGCCCACCACGTCGATATCTTTCTTCAGATAACTGCCGTAGACAATGGTGCCTGATCCTGCCACCGACAGGGAGAAGAAAGCCTGTCCCAGGGCGTACACCCAGGTCTTCACATTGCCAAGCTGTTCCCATTTGGGCACGAACATATAGCGGAATCCGTCCATGGCTCCCGGCAGGGTGATCACCCGCACAAAGAGCATAAGGAACAGGATGAAGAACGCCGGCATCATGAATTTGTTCATTTTCTCGATCCCCTTGGCCACCCCAAGCAGCATAATGAGGAAGGTCAGGGCAAGGCCCAGCATCTGCCAGCCGATACTTCCGAACGGCACAGCCAGTTCTCCGAAGTAAGCCCCCATATCCGCCACCCCGGTCAGGGTTCCGGACACTGCGCTCCACAGGTACTTCAGGAACCATCCTACCACCACCGAATAGCCGATGGCGATGCCAAGGGAGCCGATCACCGGGATCAGGCCCACTGCCTTCCCGTATTTCCTTCCCTTCTTGCCATAGCGCATCTCCATGGCGCCTGCGAAGGCTCCCATAGGCCCGGTTCCCATTCCACGGCCAAAGGCCATCTCCCCGATCACGCCGGAGAATCCCAGCAGGATCACAAAGAGGAAATAGGGGATCAGGAACGCGGCTCCGCCAAACGTTCCTGTCCGGTATGGGAACATCCAGATATTGCCCATTCCCACCGCGGAACCGATACAGGCCACGATGAATCCCACCCGGGTACTGAACTGGCCTCTTTCTTTTGTATTTCCACCACTCATAATCGTCTCTCCATTCTCTGATAATGAAAAGAAACCGCAACCCCCGATATCTCGAGAATCACGGCTTCCAACTGCGGATGACAGGAATCGAACCTGCACGGTCTCCCACCAGATCCTAAGTCTGGCGCGTCTGCCAGTTCCGCCACATCCGCACGGCGTAAAGCAGATCTACATACTGCAGGCACTAGATTACTCTAACACCGAATATAAAAATAATAATATAAATATCCGGCATTGTCAATGATTTCCCAACCTACACAGTTTTGAAATTATATATTTTTTAGGCTTTTCCTGAAGATTTGATTTTTTCTCTTATCTCAAAAAGAGAATGGCTGTCGCGCCATTCTCTTTTCCTTGTTTCTCTCTATTTCAGTTCTTTGAAAAGTCCTTTCACTGTGGGATAGATCTTGCGGAACTTCTGATACCGCTCCTCGTATTTGGCCACCAGCTCCGGATCCGGCTCTACAGTGTCTACCACTTTCACCATCTTCGCCGCGATGGTCTCCACATCCGGATACTCGCCGCAGCCAACCGCCGCCAGCATTGCGCCGCCAAGGGCCGGGCCTTCCTCGCTCTCGATCACATCCACCTTCATGTTCATGATGTTGGCGATCATCTTCTTCCACAGCGGGCTCTTGGCTCCGCCGCCGCAGATCTTGGTCCGCTCGATCTTAAGACCAAGGCTTCTGGCTACTTCCAGGGAATCTCTCAGGCCGAAGGACACGCCTTCCAGCACTGCCTGAGTCATATCCTCTCTTGTGGTGTCCATGGTCATGCCGATGAAGGTA
Source organism: Massilistercora timonensis (assembly GCF_048354975.1). Taxonomy (NCBI): domain Bacteria; kingdom Bacillati; phylum Bacillota; class Clostridia; order Eubacteriales; genus Massilistercora; species Massilistercora timonensis. The sequence continues at coordinate 9,422 of NZ_DBGCJQ010000057.1, forward strand.
GCTCTTGCATCCGGATCATTATGAGGAGAACGCTCTCCCATCAGGTAGGGCAGATAGAATACCTGGTTCTCGCCAAGCTTCTGGATCCCCGCCTGCTCCGCCGCGAAATCCGTTGTCTTTAAGATCTCTTCGTTCCACCATTTATTACAGGACGCCGCGCTCAGCATGCAGCCCATCAGGTGATAGTTGCCGTCCGCATGGGCGAAGGAGTGGAGCGCGTTGTGCTCGTCCACGCCAAAGTTCTTGCTGGAGATGAAGATGGTTCCGGAGGTTCCAAGAGAGATGTTGCACATCCCGTCTCCTACCGTTCCGGTTCCAACCGCCGCTGCCGCATTGTCCCCGGCGCCGGCGATCACCTTTACATCCGCGGAAAGCCCCAGCTCCTGCGCAATCTCTGGCTTCAGCGTTCCTACCACTTCATAGCTTTCATAGAGTTTCGGCAGCTGTTCCTCTGTGATACCGCAGATCTCGATCATTTCCTTGGACCAGCAGCGGTTCTTTACATCCATCAGCAGCATACCGGAAGCGTCTGATACATCACTGCAGAAAGAACCGGAAAGTTTGTAAGCAAGATAATCTTTCGGCAGCATGATCTTGGAGATTTTTGCGAAATTCTCCGGCTCGTGTTTCTTCATCCACAGGATTTTAGGGGCAGTAAATCCCGCGAAAGCAATATTTGCTGTATAAAGAGAGAGTTTTTCTTTTCCGATCACCTGATTCAGATAATCTGTCTCCTCTCCGGTTCTCCCGTCATTCCACAGGATCGCAGGACGGATCACATTGTCGTCCTTATCCAGGGCCACAAGTCCATGCATCTGGCCTCCGAAGCTGATTCCTGCAACCTGGCTTTTGTCACACTCTGCTGTCAGTTCCTTGATGCCTTCCATTGACTTCTCAAACCAGTCCTCCGGCTTCTGTTCAGACCAGCCCGGATGTGGGAAATACAGGGGATACTCTTTGGACACGATCTTCTGGATCTTTCCCTCGCTGTCCATCATAAGCAGTTTTACCGCTGATGTCCCAAGGTCAACACCAATATACAACATCTTTTCTACCTCCTTTACGCAAACGGATTCTCCGTTGGGTACCTGACTCCTGCCGGCTGATTGTAGCCAATCTCCTCTACCGGCACGCCGATATATTTAAATACTTCGTAAAGCGCTTTTCCAAAGTGTCCGAATGCCACCGCTCCATGATGAGGATAGCCGCCCTCCAGCAGTACATGGCGGTAGAACCGTCCCATCTCCGGGATGGCGAATACGCCTACGCCGCCAAAGGATCTGGTCTTCACCGGAAGCACCTCGCCCTGGGCGATGTATGCCCGCAGCTTGTTATCTGCCGTGCTCTGGAGACGGTAGAAGGTGATCTCTCCCGGAACAATATCTCCCTCCAGGGTTCCCTGGGTCACTTCCTCCGGAAGGGTCCTTGCCATGATCATCTGGTTCTTCATCTCACAGAAAGCCAGCTTGCTGGAAGCGGTGTTTCCGCAGTGGAAGCCCATGAAGGTATCCTGCAGTTTATAATCGTATTTCCCTTTGATGTCCGCCTCGTACATATCTTTTGGCACGGTGTTGTTGATATCCAGCAGGGTAACCGTATCCTGGCTTACCACCGTTCCGATGAATTCACTGAGGGCTCCGTAGATATCCACCTCGCAGGATACCGGGATCCCCTGATCTGTCAGACGGCTGTTTACATAACAGGGAACAAATCCAAACTGCGTCTGGAAGGCAGGCCAGCATTTTCCGGCGATGGCCACATATTTGCGGTAGCCTTTATGCTCCTCCACCCAGTCCTTCAGGGTCAGTTCGTACTGGGCAAGCTTGGTAAGGATCTCAGGCTTCTTATTGCCTGCGCCCAGTTCTTCTTCCATCTCCTTTACAACAGCCGGGATCCGCTCGTCTCCGTCATGCTTGTGGAAGGCTTCAAAGAGATCCAGCTCCGAGTTCTCTTCGATCTCCACACCCAGGTTATAAAGCTGTTTGATGGGCGCGTTGCAGGCCAGGAAATTCAGCGGACGGGGCCCGAAGCTTATGATCTTCAGCTGGGAAAGTCCGATGACTGCCCGGGCAATGGGCAGGAACTCATGGATCATATCCGCGCAGTCCTCTGCGTCGCCTACCGGATATTCCGGAATGTAAGCCTGGATATTCCGAAGCTTCAGGTTGTAGCTGGCGTTGAGCATTCCGCAGTAGGCGTCGCCTCTGCCCTGTACCAGGTCGTCCCCGGTCTCCTCCGCGGCCGCCACGAACATCTTGGGTCCGTCAAAATGTTTTGCAAGCAGGGTCTCTGAGATCTCCGGCCCGAAATTTCCAAGGTAAACCACCAGGGCGTTGCACCCGGCTTTCTTCACATCTTCCAGCGCCTGCACCATGTGGATCTCGCTCTCCACGATGCAGACCGGACATTCATAGATCTCGTCGGCGCCGTATTTTCTTGTATAGGCGTCTATCAGGTTCTTTCTCCTGTTCACAGACAGGCTCTCCGGAAAGCAGTCACGGCTGACTGCCACTACTCCGATCTTTACTTCCGGCATATTGTTCATTGCCAAGTCCCTCCTTTTTTTTAAACGGTTACGTTCTCTCCCACAAGTCCGCAGAAAGCGCCTTCGATCCCTGCTTCTTCATGGGCGATCAGCCATTTGTTCTTTGCCGCAAGGAGCTTCCCTTCGCCTTCCCGGCTTCCGGTCTCTCCCAGCTCTGTGTTGGTCCCTCTGGGGAGGATCACCGTGCAGCGGAATCCTTTCCCCTCCGTCATGCAGGGCGCATAGTGCAGCGTGGTGGCGTACATCTCCACCACCGTACCAGCAGGCACAAGGAATGCTTCCACTTTCGCCGTGTCATAGTGATAATCCCCGGTAACGTCCTGTTGTCTTCCTACCAGAAGGATCATGTCCGTGGCTGCCACGTTGATCTCTGAGGACCGATGGTATTCCAGGGCGTTCAGCGTATGGTTGTGGCCGTTGCAGAATCCCATCTGAATGGGAAGCCCGCCGAAACCACGATCCTGAAACTGCTTTGCCACGGCAAGCTCCTCCAGTTCTTCCTCCGATGCGATGTAAAGGACCTCGTCCTCCGGGAGAGGCGTATGACACATGGCTTTAAGAAGAGGTTCTACATCATACTCTTCCAGCACCCGGCCGTATACCCCAAATGCGGCGTCTGTTACATTTTGTATCTTCATGTTCCCCGCCTCCTTTTTTGTTGCTTTTATTATAGCAACTTCCGGCAGGGCTTACGACCAAATATTTAACTCTTTTATGGCACTTTTTTGTCTTTTCGAAATTTGCTTGGCAATTGTCCGTACTTTTTCTGGAACACCTTGGCAAATGCCTTGCTGTTGGCAAATCCGTTCTGGCTGGCAATGCTGCTGATGGACAGATCCGTGTTCATCAGATCCTTATAGGCGTGTTCCAGCCGCAGGTTATCCAGATAACTCTTATAGTTCGTCCTGGCATACTTCTGGAACATCCGGGACAGATAGGTAGGCGAATACCCAAATGTCTGGGCCAGAGATTCCAGGGACAGATCCTTGTTGTAATTGCTCTTCATGTAATCGGTGATGGAAGAAAGCTTGGTCAGTTTTTTGCTGCTTTTCACCATCTCCACATCCACATCCGTCTTCCGGTATTTGGCCACCAGAAGATAGATGAGCATGAAAAACTGACTCTGCACCTGCAGTTCATAACCGAACTCTTTTTTTTCGTAGATCTGGTACATGGAACGGATAAGTTCCATCACTTTCTCATCGTGCAGCCGGCTGCTGTGAGAGAAATAGATAAACTTCTCATCCGTATAATATTTCTCAAAAGTAGAAAGGGGGATCTGCAATACTACCGTCAGATTCTTCCTGGGCGAATGGATGGAATGGATCTCATTGGAGTTGACCAGCATAAATTCTCCCGGATGAAGCGGATATCTGACCTCGTTGACATAGAATTCCAGTTCCCCTTCGAAAAGCGCGAAGATCTCGATGGAGCGATGCCAATGCTTTTCCCGGATGTAGTTTCCATCTCTGCCTTCGAAGATAAACATCCGAAAGGGGATGTCTTCATTGGGCAGTACGATCTCGTGTGAATATTCCATTCCCGCACTCCTTTCTTTTACTCGATATTCTCATCATCCAGCCTGTGGAAATCCTTGTTCTGGCCAAACACATGGACCAGAGGGATCACCTTGATAAAGCAGTCGAAATTCCCCTCCCGGATAAATTCCCGCAGCTGTACATAGTCCTTGGAATTGCACACACAGCTCATCTGGACCTTAGGCTCTCGGGAGTATCCGCCCATGGCGTCGTGATAGATGGTCACGCTCTTATGGATCGTATGGATGATAAAGTCCTCGATCTGTTCCATATGCTTCCCGATGATATGAACGTCGTAAAGCTTCGGCCCCAGATTGAAGATCACATAGTTCATGCAGCTTACATAGATCAGCTGGCCCACAAAGGCGTACGCCAGGATGTTAAGGTCGAATACCGTGGCCATAAAGAGGATCACCAGAGCCTCCTCCCCGTACATGATCTTCTTCAGTTCCACCGATTTCCACACACATTTCTTCAGGATCTTGGCCACCGTATCGTCTCCGCCATAGGAGAATCCGATCCGGTAGGGGATCCCGATGCCGGTGCCGTATACCACGCCAAAGGCGGCGATGGCCACCAGCTTATCCTCGAAAATGATCTGCACATCGATAAAACTCAGCACCCACAACACCATGGGGTACAGGATGGACAGGATCACGATATTGGAAGCGTCCTTCTTTCCCAGGGTAAAGTATGTAAGGACCAGGATCAGAATGGTAATGGCGTAATAGATCAGCGCATAATTGATCCCCGTAAAATGTTCCAGCGTCATGGAGATACCAGTGATCCCCGGCGTGGAAAGCCCGTTGGGGATCAGGATCCAGTTAGTTGCGATACTACAGCACATACATCCCAGGATCAGGAAAAACGCACATTTGATTCGTCGGCTCATCTTCAGTAAATCCTCCTCAAGTCAGTGAAAACGGGGCGTCCCCTTTTTCCATGATAGGACACGCAAATGGGGCTTGTCAAGATTTATTCCAGCCAGCTTGCTGCCCCCACGCAGCTTACCGCTTTCCCTCCGCACTGATTGGCAAATCGGGCGCATTCCCGGATGTCTTTGCCTTCCAGGAGAGCCGCGAGAAAGCCTCCCGCGAAGCTGTCTCCCGCCCCGGTGGTATCCACACAGTTCACCGGATGTTCCGGCGGGACCCAGTATCCTTCCTTCTTCTCCAGCACATAGCAGCCTCTGCTCCCGCACTTGACCACCACATGGGTGACGCCGCATTCCTGCAGGGCTCTGGCCGCCTCTTCCACCGTCTTCTCTCCGGTGAGCAGCTTCGCCTCCTCAGCGTTTGGCAGAAGATAATCAATGTAGCGGAGAGCCGGCGCCATGTCCTTAACTGTCTCCCCGTTTTTTCGCTTTGTAAGGTCCGCGCAGACCGTGATCCCCTGCTTCTTCGCCTGGGCGAAGATGGTCTCCAGTTCCTTCACCCCAAGAAGAGGGGACACAAAGATACTGGCCAGGCACAGGATCCTGGTATCCCTGGAAAAGGGCATCCGGATATGCCCCAGAGACAGTTTGCGCAGACTTCCTTTTGGATTGGTGAGAAAGCAGCGCTCCCCGTCCTTTTGGATCAGTACGGTATTGATCCCGGTCACCAGGTCTTCCTGCACACAGGAATCCTCAATAAATACCCCTCTCTCCCGAAGCCTGGCAAGGATCATGCTTCCCGCCAGATCAGGGCCCAGTACGGTCTGAAGCTGTACCTGCTTTCCAAGGCCTGCCAGCACAAGGGCCTCATTGGCCCCGTCCCCGCCTATATTCATCTGCAGATCCTCCACCGGCCAGGAGCCCGTTTCAAATACTTCTTTGTCAACCGGCTGCGCCAGCACGTCCAGGATCGCCGCCCCGATGATCGTAATGTCCATCTTAAATGCCTCCTAAATCGCCTTTTTATGGAGAAAAAAACAGGGAAGAGCGCACGCACTCTTCCCTTATTTTTTATATTTGGTTGTTAATGATTACTCGATGATGCTCTTAACAACGCCGGAACCTACGGTACGTCCACCCTCACGGATAGCGAAACGAAGTCCCTCTTCCATAGCTACCGGATGGATCAGCTCAGCTGTCATCTCGATATGGTCGCCAGGCATACACATCTCAGTTCCTTCCGGAAGCATGCAGACACCTGTTACGTCAGTTGTTCTGAAGTAGAACTGCGGACGATAGTTGTTGAAGAACGGAGTATGACGTCCACCTTCATCTTTGGTCAGAACGTATACCTGAGCGGTAAACTTGTGGTGGCAGGTTACAGAACCTGGCTTACACAGAACCTGACCTCTTTCGATCTCAGTTCTCTGGATACCACGAAGCAGGGCACCGATGTTGTCACCAGCCTGAGCCTCGTCAAGCAGCTTACGGAACATCTCAACACCTGTTACAACAGTCTTCTTGGTTTCCTCGTGGATACCAACGATCTCAACTTCATCAGATACGTGAAGAGTACCACGCTCTACTCTACCAGTAGCAACGGTTCCACGACCTGTGATGGAGAATACGTCCTCTACAGGCATCAGGAACGGCTTGTCAACGTCACGCTCCGGATCCGGAATGTAGCTGTCAACAGCGTCCATCAGTTCCATGATCTTGTCGCCCCACTCGCCGTCCGGATCTTCCAGAGCCTTCAGAGCAGAACCCTTGATGATCGGAGTGTCATCTCCCGGGAACTCATACTCGTCAAGCAGCTCACGGATCTCCATCTCAACCAGCTCAAGCAGCTCCTCATCGTCAACCATGTCGCACTTGTTCATGAATACAACGATGTAAGGAACGCCTACCTGACGGGACAGAAGGATGTGCTCTCTTGTCTGAGCCATAACACCGTCGGTAGCTGCTACAACCAGGATCGCGCCGTCCATCTGAGCGGCACCGGTGATCATGTTCTTAACGTAGTCAGCATGTCCCGGGCAGTCAACGTGAGCGTAGTGACGCTTCTCGGTCTCA
>NZ_DBGCJQ010000058.1:0-28553 GCF_048354975.1 Massilistercora timonensis
GCCAAAGCTCCATGAGAAGGCCATTATCCGGCTGGACGCGGACGAGGTGGCCATGCTTTTGGACTTTGTAGAGTCTGCCGGGGAAAAGCTGACCGGACAGGCACTGACATATTACAGAAAGACGAAGGACCGGGATCTGGCTATCCTGACTCTTTTGCTTGGAACCGGGATCCGTGTGTCTGAATGTGTAGGACTGGATGTTCAGGATGTAGATTTTAAAAACAACGGGATCACCGTCACCAGGAAGGGCGGCAACCAGATGGTAGTTTATTTTGGCGATGAAGTGGCAGACGCCCTCTCCCATTACATTGAGGGAAGCCGGAAGACTGCTTCTCCCCTGCCCGGCCATGAAAACGCCCTCTTCCTCTCCACCCAGAGGAAACGGATGGGAGTACAGGCGGTGGAGAATATGGTGAAGAAATACGCCCGCCAGGTAACGCCGGGCAAAAAGATCACACCACACAAGCTTCGGAGTACTTACGGAACGTCCTTATACAAGGAAACCGGGGATATTTATCTGGTGGCGGACGTTCTTGGCCATAAGGACGTAAATACCACCAAGAAGCATTACGCAGCCATCGATGAGGACCGGCGCAGACAGGCGGCCTCTGCAGTGAAGCTGCGGGAAAGTTAATACAGAAAGGATTTATCAGATAGATGAAGTTACAGAAATTATTGAGCTGCACAAGAAAAGCGGTGGATGAATACGAAATGATCCAGGAAGGCGACCATATCGCGGTAGGGATCTCCGGAGGAAAGGACAGCCTGACCCTTCTCTGCGCCCTGCAGGGACTTCGCAGATTCTATCCCAGGCGCTTTGAGCTGAGCGCGGTTACGGTGGACCTGGGATATGAGAAATGTGATTTTACTCCTGTGGCAGAGCTTTGCAGGGAGCTGGATGTCCCCTATGAGATCGTGAAGACAGATATCGCCCATATCCTTTTTGAGGACCGGAAAGAGCCTAATCCCTGCTCTCTCTGCGCCAAAATGCGAAAAGGCGCCCTTAATCAGGCCGTAAAAAAGATGGGCTGCAACAAAGTTGCCTATGCCCATCATAAAGACGATATCATTGAGACCATGCTGTTGTCTCTTCTCTTCGAGGGACGGTTTTATTCTTTCTCTCCCCGCACTTATCTGGACCGGATGGATCTCACAGTGATCCGCCCCATCATGTTTCTAGATGAGGCGGATGTGATCGGTTTCCGCAATAAATACGATCTTCCGGTGGTCAAGAGCCGCTGTCCCATTGACGGCCTTACCAAACGGCAGTACGCCAAAGATCTGGTGCGGCAGCTGAATCAGGAACACCCGGGGGCAAAGCAACGGATGTTCACTGCCATTCTCAACGGAAATATCAAGGGATGGCCGCCTAGAGCCGCTTCTCACCCGGTTGTTCTTTGATCTCAACCAGACGCTCAATGGCTTCCGCCGTACCGTCGATTCCTAAAACGGAGCTGTCCAGGCAGATATTATAGCTGTCTGCGTCGCTCCATTTTTTATTGCTGTAATAGTTATAATAACTTGCCCGCTGTTTATCTGTCTTCACGATCCGCTCCTTGGCCTTGGCGTCGGTCAGGTCGTAGATCCTTGCGATCCGGCGGATCCGGGCGTTCATATCCGCGTGGATGAACACGCTTAACACGTTGTCAAAATCCTCCAGGGCATAATCCGCGCACCGTCCTACCAGGATACAGGGACCTTCGCTGGCGATCTTCTTGATGGTGTCAAACTGGGCCAGGAATACCTTGTGGTTGATAGGCATATCCGCGTAGCTGCCTGCAGAATATCCCAGGGAATAAGTATCCATTACCAGAGAATACAGGAAACTGCTGGTTGGTTTCTCATCATGAGTCTCAAACAGCTCCTGGCAGATGCCGCTTTCCTTTGCAGCCCGTGCCAGCATCTCCTTGTCGTAAAGCTTGATCCCGAAGTAATCGGCCACTTTATACCCGATCTCACGTCCTGCGCTTCCATATTCTCTTCCGATTGTGATGATAGTGTTTGTTTTTGCCATACAGATCACTCTCCTCCCCGATTTATATCCTATATTATAACTCAATTTGCCACAAATGTGTACTTTTTTTCAGTTTTGCCGTGTTCGGAGAGTGTTAAGAAGCTTCTGAAAATATTCCGGAAGGGGAGCTTCCACCTCCAGCCAGGCCCCTGTCCGGGGGTGGTAGATTCCGATGGTCCGGGCGTGCAGAGTCTGTCCCTGCAGGGCAGGAAAGGGACATTTCTTTGGCCCGTATACCGGATCTCCCAGAATAGGATGGCCGATGCTTGCCATGTGGACCCGGATCTGGTGGGTGCGTCCGGTCTCCAGCCGGCACTGGATATAGGTGAAGGAGCCAAAGCGTTCCAACACCTGATAGTGAGTGACAGCCGGACGGCCGTTTCTTGCATGGACGCTCATCTTCTTCCGGTCGTTCTGGTCCCGTCCGATGGGAGCGTTTATGGTTCCTGTATCCGCCTTCAGGTTGCCATGGACGATGGCTTCGTAAATCCGGTTGATGGAATGCTCCTTTAACTGTTCCGCGATCTTTTGATGGGCCAGGTCGCTCTTACAGACGATCAGGGATCCGGTGGTGTCCATGTCGATCCGATGGACGATCCCGGGACGCAAGACCCCGTTGATGCCGGACAGGTCCTTGCCGCAGTGATATAAGACTGCGTTGACCAGGGTGCCGGAGGGATGGCCGGGAGCCGGATGGACCACCATCTGCTTCGGTTTGTTTACGATCAGAAGATCCTTATCTTCATAGAGGATATCAAGGGGGATATCCTCAGGAAGGACATTAAGAACCTCCGGCTCAGGGAATTCCACCTGGATGCGGTCATGCAAAAGAAGCCTGTAATTGGCTTTTACAGGCTTGTTGGAAACGGTGATCATATGGTCCCGGATCATCTTCTGGATCTGTGACCGGGAGACTTCTTCCAGACGGCTGGCGAGGAACTGGTCAATCCTCTGTCCGCTGTCCTTTTCTTCCACGAAAAATTCGGTCAAGATCTTCCTCCTTATAATAGAAAAACATGACAAACAGTAAAACAAATGTAGAAACTGTGACATAGATATCCGCCACATTGAAAATGGGGAAATCGATCAGGCAGAAATAAAAGAAATCCACCACATACCCCAGGCGGAGCCGGTCAATAAAATTGCCAATAGCGCCTGCCACGATCAGCACCGCCAGAATACGAAGGACAAGATACCGCCGTTCCATGGGGACTCGCAGGTAAAACCAGACTACGATCGCCAGGATCACACCTGCGCTCAGAAAAAAGAACAGTCGCTGTCCCTGGAACAGCCCGAAAGCGGCGCCCCGGTTCTCCAGATACTCCAGCTGGAATACCCCGTCGATCAGCACCAGCGGCGCCTGTCCTTTAAGATGAAGAACCGCCAGATATTTTGTAAACTGATCCAGACATACGCCGATCAAAATACCGGCCAGAGCGATCAGATAATGAAGACTTCTCTTCTCTTTCATGCCATGTCTCCTTCTAGATATATTTCCTGAGGGATATCAGACAGCGCTTCTTCTTTGTCTCTGACAGCATTCCCTCATAGCGGATCCGTCCCAGCCCTCTTACAGACAGGATATCCTCTTCCTTCAGGTGGTATCCGTTGCTGGTGATCAGTTTTCCGTTGACAAACACTCTTCCTCCTTCAATATACGAAGTCATCTTGCTTCTGGAAAGAGGATAGGCAAGAGCCAGGACGCTGTCCAGACGGATGGAGGAAACGGTTCCTTTAACCTCTTCAAACCGGGGTTCATAGGATATCTCCTCTGGCGCGACAAGTTCTGTCTGAACTACCGTGTGCCGGATGCGGGTCAGCTCCTGACAGAGATATCCTGCCATATTCTGGCATACAAACACCTCCGCACAGTCCTCCAGCAGCAGGATATCCCCCATCTTACACCGTTCGACGCCAAGGTTCATAAGAGAACCCAGATAATCCCGGTGGCTCAGTTCCTCGGCAAAACGGGGATTGGCCGGACGGATCTTTAGTACCTGCATGGGATATTGATACTCATAATAAAGAGCATCAGGTAGAAATGCAACCATCTGACGCTCTGCCATTTCATAGCCTCCAAAGGTCTCGTACCTTGCCGGGAACAAGTCTTTGGGAGTGGTATGAAGGATATTCAGTTCATTCAGATTCAGAAAATCTGAAAAAGTAACGATATCTTTGTGATAAGCCTGCCGGGAAAGCTCCGTCAGGCGCTTCCTCAGCAGGGTCTCTTCCTTGTTCATGCTTTAGAACCTGGAGCGCATGGAGGAAGCATCAAAAGAAGTGTTCAGAAGATCCTGAAGGTCACCGGAGATCTCTACGTTGGTAGGGGTCACCAGGAATATGTAATTGGAGATCTTCTGAAGGTTGCCGCTGATGGCATATGCCGCTCCGGAGGTAAAGTCAATAATTCTCTGGGCGATCTCCAGATCCAGTCCCTCCAGATTCAGGATCACAGTCCTTCCACCCAGAAGGGTCTCGGTGATCTCACGGGCGTCGTCCACAGAGTTTGGCTTGATCACACAGACTTCCATGTTGGCCATACCTCTTCTGGCAGGCTGGCGCATCGGAGTTACTTTATTGCTTCCGGAATGAGAAGCCCTGGAAGATCTTGCCGGAACTTCCTCGTAATCCTCATCCTCATCATCTTCGTAGCTTTTCTTCCTGCTTCCGAAGAAACTTCTTTTAGGCTTCTTTTCCTCGTAATCGTCTTCGTAGTCGTCGTCATCAAAGAAATCATCGTCATCGTAATCATCGTCGTCGCTTAATTTCATGATGTCCAGGAACTTATCTAATACTCCCATATTATAAATTCTCCTATCTTTGCATTTATACTTGAGCGTAATTCCTGGCGCCGAAAATTCCTGTTCCGACGCGGACCATTGTTGCTCCCTCTTCTATTGCCACTTGATAGTCGTTCGTCATACCCATAGAAAGAACGCTCATATTGACATTATCAACTTTTTTGGCACTAATGTCAACAGATAATTTGCGTAATTCCCGGAAAACAGGGCGATTTTCTTCCGGATCTGGTACAAATGGAGCAATTGTCATAAGACCGTCCACCTGAATGTGGGGTAATTTTGCGATTTCATCCACCAGAGCTTCCAGATCTTCAGGAAAAATCCCAAATTTACTCTCCTCTCTGGCCACATTGACTTCGATCAGGATGTGGGCGGTCAGATTGTGCTTTTTTGCTTCTTTTTCAATGGTCTGGGCCAGCCGCAGAGAATCCACGGAATGGATGAGGACAGCTTTGTCGATGATGTATTTTACTTTATTCCGCTGGAGATGTCCAATAAGATGCCACCGGATATCCTTTGGAAGGACTTCATACTTGTCCGCCATCTCCTGGACCTTATTTTCTCCGAAGACGCGTACGCCCAGATCGTACGCTTCCTGAAGAGTTTCCACCGGCTTGGTCTTGCTCACGGTGATCAGCGTCACCTCAGACCGGTCCCGCCCGGCGCGCCTGCAGGCCTCTTCAATGTTTTGCTCCACCTGGATAAGGTTGTCTTGCAGCATAATGATCAGCTCCTTTTATTGAAATACTACATCATTTTCTTTTACATCTTCTCCGTTCAGCGCAATGTGATCATAGTTGGAAAGCCCATAATCACTTCCTGTCTCCACGATATAATATTCTTCACTCTCGCACAGGATCTGGATCTGCTTGAAAACCGCATATCCTTTGTTGATGTTATAGACGCCTTTCAGTTTGGCCGTCTTATTCAAAGGCCAGGTCTCTTTGGAATCCGGCTTGATCAGAACGGTATCCTCGGAGAAATCAAGAGGATCCAGATAGATCATTCCCGTCTCTGTATCCCGGTAAAACACTTCTGTCTCCTGGAATCTGGCGTTATCCTTTGTCTGTACCAGCACGCCATTTCCCTGGCTGTTTCCCCCCTGAGTGAGATAATCCTCGGGAACCGTGTAGAATTCCTTTTCCACCACAGAAGAACGGGGGATCTTAAGCCCGGACTCGTCTTCCAGGATCAGTTCAATGTCCAGATAACGGTCTCTGGCGTACCGGACCATGCCGGTATCAAAAGTAAGGAATCCCAGGTTGGCGCTCTCGGTATTGTAGATGGCAAAATCCGCCGTCTCCGTCTGATTGTCTTTGGCAAAACGGACTTTGATCCGCTGGGTCTCAGCAAGCTCCTCAGTCATCTCATCGCTGAGGACCACAACAACGGTCCACTGATCGGAAGTGATCAGCTTGTAGACCGGGTCTCCGGCCTGGACTTTGGTATTATTGGACAGGGTGAGGGTCTCGTGGTCATTGAGGGTGATCATTTCCTCGGTCACATCGCTGATGGTGGTATCCTCATATCCGTCTGTTGCGTAAATGATGATCCCATCCCTGCTGGCATTGTAGACTTTGAGGCTGTCGCCCTGTGTCTTCAGCATTTCGTCAAGCTGGGCCTTTCGATTCTGGCTGGAACGGCTGTCCAGCAGATCTTCAATCTTGTCTTTGACCGTGTAGACTTCCTGAAAATTCGCTTCCTGGAAATTGTCGCTGAAAGCCTGGATATCTGTCAGAAGAGAAGCTTCTTCCTCTGCTGTGAGAGAAGCCTGAGATTCCTCGTCTGCAGCCTGGAAGTCTAGCTTCTCCGGAGACGAGGCATAGACGCTGGTCCTGGCGCCCACCTTCTCTCCTTCTGTGACAAAATAGTTTACGTATCCTTCCTCCTGGGCTTCCACAATGGTCTCGTCCCGCACTACGAATCCGGTATAGGCCGTGTCTCTGAGAATGGAACCTTTCCGCACTTCATAGACAGAAACCGGTCCGGATGTGAGATACATCAGGAGGCTGACGATAAGATAAATAAAAATGATCCCGAAAATGAAGACGCCGATATTCAGATTTCCTTTTTTCCGATAAACGGTTATATTGGTCAGTTTCTTTTTCTCTCCCACAAAAATGCCCCCTGTGTCAGGATTCTAAAGCCGCTCCGTCAAGATAGGAAAAGCAGCGCCCCTGAAAATGTCCGCCCAGCCCCATCTTCTCCTCCAGTTCGTCCCGCAGCTTCCACCAGCTGGTCCCCCAGTTGCAGAATACCACATCATCTTCCGGCGCCCGGGCGAAAAGCCGCTCAACGGCAATGGACGGGTCCAGATGATCCAGGAAAGCAGCTGTGCGCTCCAGATACTCCTCCTTGTCGCACAAAGCTATTGTACCATTTTCATAAGCTTTGCACAACCGGGTGCCTCTGGCAATATATAAAGAGTGAGCTTTTACAACCTGGACGCCCAGGGCGGACAGGATCTTGGCACACTCTACTGCGTCAGAGAGATCGTCGCCGGGGAGGTTTAAGATCACATGGGCGCAGACATCAAACCCATAGCAGCGCACTCTTAGGACCCCGTCAATAAACTCCGCCAGGGTATGTCCTCTTCCCACAGCGGCAAGGGTGTGGTAATTAGGAGTCTGAAGGCCAAGTTCAACCGTGATCTCCACGCCCTTTTTCTGGTGAAGATCCTCCAGGACGTCCAGATAGTCTTCCCGGATACAGTCCGGGCGGGTGGAAACTGCAAGTTCCACAATGTCCGCCGTTTCCGCCGCTTCTTTCATATAGGCGGAAAACTGCTGCAGGGGAAGAAACGTGTTGGTGTAATTCTGAAAGTAAGCGATGAACTTGTGGGCATGATACTTTCTTTCGATCCGTTCCCGGTCCAGGGCAAGCTGTCCGGAGACAGAGACGCTGCTGTCTGCGGCTTCAAATCCGGTCCCAAGTGGAGAACAGAAGGCACAGCCTTCTCTCCCGCCCTGCCTGTTGGGACAGGAAACCGGCAGATTTACCGGAAGTTTATAGACTTTTTCCCCATATTTTTTCTTTAAATATTCGGAATAAGGATAGTAAAGGTTTCTCTCCTGCTGCATCAAAAGTTTCCTTTCTTACATGTATAAAACATCTCCTGTGCGACATACTAGGACTAGCATGATGAAAAGGAGGAGATTTCATGAAATGGTTTGACAATACGGCGCTGACCATTGTGATCATCGGTGCGGTCAACTGGCTCCTGGTAGGGATCTTCCGGTTTGACCTGGTTGCCTTCCTGTTTGGCAATCTGTCCTGGCTTTCCCGGATCATATATGCGGTGGTCGGCCTGTGCGGACTTTATCTGATCAGCCTTTACGGACGGATCCGGAACACCCCGGAGGTCCGCTCATAATAAGAGGGGCAGACCGGCCTGTACCGCCTGGCTGCCCCTTGATTCTATGGTCTTTCTATTCTGTGTTTTCCGAACTCTGTCCTGCAGCGGCTACGCCTCCCTCCAACAGGGTGGTCATATCCGTATACAGATGATCCTTGGAGTCTGCTCCCATGACTACTGATACATAGCGGTTTCCTGCCTCGTCTTCGGACAGAAGGATCAGACAGTTCCCGGCCTTGTCGGTGGTTCCGGTCTTTCCTCCGATGATGGTGACAGATTCCGGAAGCTTTGCTTCTCCTTTTGCATACAGATTGCTGGCCTCCCAGTCCGCTTCTTCCTCAGTCCCGTCTGCGTGGGTGATGTGAGCGGTATAGGAGTCCATCTGGATCAGCTCCAGGAATTTCTCCTGTTTGATCGCCTCATTGAAAATGAGGTACAGATCGTAGGCAGTGGTATAATGGTCGTCGTCATGCATGCCGTGGGGAGTGACATAGTGGGTGTCCGTAGCCATCAGGCGGGCGGCTTCCTGGTTCATCATCTCCACAAAGGCTTCTTCCGTGCCGCCGATATGCTCGGCGATGGCAACCGCTGTGTCATTGCCGGACTGGAGCAGAAGGCCGATGAGAAGGTCTTCCAGGGTAAGCTGGTCGCCTTCTTTCAGATCACAGATGGATTCACCCGGCTCCCGGTCCACAGCGTTGGCGCTCACAGTGACCACATCGTCAAGGTTGCCCTCCCGGAGGGCGAGAAGTGCGGTCATCACCTTGGTGGTGCTGGCCGGATATACCTGCTTGAGGGCATTCCTGGCATAGAGGGTTTCTGCCTGATTCAGGTCAAAGAAACCGGCAGCCTTGAAGGTATCTGTATCCGGCGCATCCTGCATGCTGATATCTTCTGACACAACGCACAGATCTGCCGACAGAAACGGCGTGTCCACATCAAGCTGGCTGTAGTGCTCCATCTCATATTCTGCCGCCCGGTGCTCTTCCCGGAACAGAGCCTGGAAAAGCAGGATCCCAACGAGGATCACACACAGGACCAGAAGGATCAGCACCATGGCTGCGATCAGACGCTTCCTGGCACGGCGGGCTCTCTTCATTTTTCTGGATTTATCGGTACATTTCACGCCAGTCAAGATCTCCTCTGTCAATTGCTAGAACAATAAGTTCCGCAGTGGCCAGATTGGTGGCCAGTGGGATGTTATAGGTGTCACACAGCCGGATCACATCGTTGAGATCCGGTTCGTTGGCTTTCGGCGCCATGGGATCCCTGAGAAAGATCAGGGCGTCCATGTCATTCTGGGCGATCTGCGCCCCCAGCTGCTGGCTTCCGCCCATGGGGCCTGCCAGATATTTATGGATGTTCAGATTGGTGACTTCCTCCACCAGGCGGCCGGTAGTCCCTGTCGCGTACAGATTGTGTTTGCTTAAGATCCCACGGTATGCGATGCAGAAATTCTGCATCAGAGCCTTTTTCGAGTCGTGTGCGATCAGACCAATATTCATGGGGTTCACTCCTTATTGATATTTTTTAGGCTGTAATCCTACATTTAAAACGAATCCGATACCAATGTACAGGCTGACCAGAGAGGTCAGACCGTAACTTACAAAGGGAAGCGGGACTCCTGTGTTGGGGATCATCTTGGTGGCCACGGCAATATTGATAAAGCTCTGTATGCCGATCAGGCCTCCCACCCCGCAGCAGATGATCCTCCCTGCAAGGTTTTGCGCTCTTATCCCTATCAGTATACATTGTATCACGATCAAAAGCAATAAGGCAATCACAAGACAACTGCCTACAAACCCCAATTCTTCTCCTACGATGGCAAAGATAAAGTCTGTCTGGGGCTCGGAGATGAAATTCCCGTTTTTCACCGATGTGGTGGTATTGTTGTCCAGGCCTTTACCGGTCAGCTGGCCGGAACCGATGGCCATGACCGAGTTGTTCTGCTGGTAGGCCTCGTCGCTTGCGTATTTCTCCGGCTCAATGAAAGCCAGGATCCGCTTCTGCTGATAGTCCTTCAGGAAGGGCTGATTGGGCTGGACCGCAATGGAAAGAAAGATCACAGCCACCGGGATCAGGATCAGGAAGGTCCTTATGATGAACCGGTAGTCCAGTCCTCCTATATAGATCAGCAGACACAGCACCAGGGCGGTACAGATTGTGGTGGACAGGTTGGGCTCCACGATGATCAGCGCCAGCGGGATCCCGCACAGGACTGCGTACCGGATAAGAGTCCACTTATCGTTCAGATCCTCTTCATGCTGCATAAGAAACTTTGCGAAGAAAAGGATCAGAAGGATCTTGGCAAGCTCGGAGGGCTGGAAGGTGGTAAATCCCAGGTTGATCCAGCGGGTGGCGCCGTTGACTTCCTGTCCGATTATAAGAACAAGGCCAAGAGAGACGACGGCGACGCCGTAGATCAGCCAGTAAAAGTTAAGGACCCACTTGTAATCCATCAGAGAAACTACCAGCATGGCCACAAGTCCGATGATCACGCCGATGATCTGTCTGCTCTGGTAAATGTCCCTTGCGCTGCCTACCACCAGGACGCCCAGTGTGGACAGTGCCAGGACCAGGAACACCAGGGTAAATTTATAATCTTTTAAATGATATTGTTTTGTAAATCTAGGTAATCTCACGATTTTTCTCCTGAAAAGTCTATTTTTATGTAGGTGCGTGTGATCTCTACATGAAAGTCTTCTTCTGTAAACTCAATGTATTTGGAAAGGGTTTCATAAAGCTCCCGGTACAGTTGTGCTCCCGCATCCGGGGAACACTGGACCCGGTCAGAGATCACCAGGGTGCGCAGCCGCTCTCTGGCGATGGAAACCGAAGACTTCCTTGCCATAGTCCCACTCCTCTCTACTCATTCCGGAAAAGATGAGACAGTTTGGAAAAGAATCCTCCATCCCGGTTCATGTCCAGGAAAGGGACTTCCAGGCCGAGAAGTCTTTTGCAGATGTTCTGGTATGCCCTGCCGGCTCTGGAATCATTTCCCACCACCGGAGAACCCTGATTGGTGCCGATCACAACCTGCTCATCGTCAGGGATGGCGCCGATCAGCGGCACAGACAGGATCTCAGTCACATCGTCCACAGACATCATATCTCCTCTGCGCACCATATCCATGCGGATCCGGTTGATGATCAGAGAGATCTTCCGGAGATGGTTGCTTTCAAGCAGACCGATGATCCGGTCTGCATCCCGGATGGCCGAGACCTCGGGAGTGGTTACCACAATAGCCTGGTCTGCGCCGGCAATGGCGTTCTGGAATCCCTGTTCGATGCCTGCCGGACAGTCAAGCAGCACGTAGTCAAACTCTTCTTTCAGCTGAGCTGTCAGCTTCTTCATCTGCCCCGGGGAGATGGCGGATTTGTCTTTGGTCTGTGCGGATGGCAGCAGGTAAAGATTCTCATACCTCTTGTCCCGGATCAGAGCCTGCTTTAAACGGCAGGTTCCCTCGATCACATCCACCAGATTGTAGACGATGAGATTTTCAAGCCCCATCACCACATCCAGATTCCGAAGCCCCAGATCGGTATCTACCACTACAACCTTTTTATCCAGACCGGACAGGCCGGCCCCGAGATTTGCGGTGGTCGTGGTTTTTCCCACGCCGCCTTTTCCCGATGTGATTACAATAACTTCGCCCATGAATAACTTCCTCCTATCACTGGTTTTACTTCCCGTTCACCGATGCGAAGACGCTTCGGGCGCATGGCGCGCGCCGCGATCACGGCTTCCGGATCGCCGGATGCACCGGCGGTCACTGATCCGTTAAGATCGCCGGTCACCACAACGTTTCCTTTGGAGACGACTGTGGCGCCCTCTTCCACATCTCCGATGATCACGATACTTCTCTCAGATTCAAGGATCTGCTTTCTCCTCAGGGTGCCTCGATAGAACTGACCGTCACTTTCATGGATCTGATCGTTCGCTTCTTCCAGGAGTTTCTTGTGAAACCGTTCTGCAGGTCCGCCTTCCTCCACCAGGCAGAAGATCTCGATCCCCGCAGCTTCTTCAATGGCACAGGCCATCGTCTGTTCTTCTTCTTTGGTAAAGTCACGGCCTTCAAACTGGACTGCCAGGCCCGCATGGGCGAAGAAACCGGCGCAGGCGCCGAATTTCTTCACAGACGCCGCAAGCAGCTGGTCAAATGGCAGGTCCGGATCAAAAGAAATACGAATGCCGTAACGGTTACTTTTGATCAGAACAGGGTCCTTCACAACTTCCCATCCCTCCTTAGTCTCCGCTTGTGGTCTCGCTGATCTCGGCTGCTTCTCCGGTGATGATCTCATCCACCGGATCTGTCTCGTAATAGTATTTCATGATATCCCTTCCCACTTCGGCGGCATAGGTGGAACTGTATCCGTTGGCGATCCGGATGGCGAAAGCCACTTCCGGGTCGCTGCTCTGTGCGAATCCCACGAAAAGGCCGTGGTCAGGATGGGACTTGCTCTGCTGTGCGGTTCCGGTCTTGCCGGATATCTCCACTCCGCCCCGGTTCAGTTCTGTAAAGATCTTACTCTGGGAAACCAGGACAACGTTGCGCATGCCGGTATGGATCGCATTCCAGGCAGACGCCGGGACTTCTGACAGTGTATTGGCCACCTTTGGCTCATATTCCTTGAGGACCTCTCCGTCCACGGTGGTCACTTTATCCAGAAGCGTCAGATCATACACAGTTCCTTTATTGGCAACGGCTGTCACATAACGTGCCAGCTGAGTGGTCGTATAGTTGTTAG
This sequence comes from Massilistercora timonensis, assembly GCF_048354975.1. Taxonomy (NCBI): domain Bacteria; kingdom Bacillati; phylum Bacillota; class Clostridia; order Eubacteriales; genus Massilistercora; species Massilistercora timonensis. The sequence continues at coordinate 12,919 of NZ_DBGCJQ010000058.1, forward strand.
TGCCCTGTCCGATGGCGGATGGCACGGAAGATTCATCGGAGATCTCCGGCTCTGCCTCCGGGATCTCGACGCCGGAAGTGGTGCCAAGCCCGAACATGGCGGCATATTTAGCCAGCGTGTCGGTTCCCAGGTCGCTGGAGTAATAGCTGGAAGTTTCTTCGCCCTTCAGATCGCCGGATGTCACATGGTCCAGTCCGTTGTCCTTCAGGCTCAGACGGTAACCGGTCTCATAGAAGAAACAGTTACAGGAATTCTGGATCCCGCCGGAGACGTCCAGCGTCCCGTGGGAACGTGGATAGATCCAGCATTTGGGATTAGGCTCTACCTTTTTATAGACGCCGCGGCAGGTGATCTGGGAGTTGACGTCGATCACCCCTTCCATCAGTCCGGCCACCGCTACAAGAGGCTTGTAGGTAGATCCCGGAGCCGTCTTCTCCTGGGTGGCGTTATTGTAGAACGGACGGGCCTGGTCTGTCACCAGTTTATTATAATATTCCGAATCCATGGTATTGGCCAGCCGGTTGTTGTCATATCCCGGATAGGAAACGCAGGCCAGCACATCTCCGGTGTTTGGATCTGTCATCACCAGGGAACCGGTGCAGGGTTCCAGACCCAGCTGTCCCGGCGTGATCTCCAGCGTTTTGATCTTGCCCCGCAGGAAATCATAGGCTCCCAGGCTTCCGGAAGCCAGCCGGTTATACTGGTCTTCATCGTATTTAAGCACACCCTGCTCATAGATCATCATACAGATCTGCCTGCCTGTGATGGAACCGGCTTTGATCATATACTGATAGATCAGCTTGTCGAAAGCATTGTTCCTGGACAGAGCTTCCTGGATGTACTCCGTCATGGCCTGGTAAGTCTCTCCTGCATCCGAATATTCTGCAGAACCTTCCAGATACTTCGTAAGCCCCGAGGTGTTCACCCAGTTCTGGGAGATGGCATAATTCAGGAAGGTGTAGATGTTGATGGATTCCTCTGTCTTCCATGCCTGATAGGTCTCATCGTCGCTGTCGATGGCATCGGACATTAAAATGCCGTTGTCCGCCATCAGAAGGTCGTTGACGATATAGGACTGATAGGCCTGCATCTCCTTGGAGGTATCTTCATAAGCGGAAGCATCCGGGTCGGCAAGAAGCTTACTGATCTCTTCGAGAACCTTTTCCTTGCGCTTGGAAAAAGCTTCATAAACCGCTTTCTCGGTATCCCCTGCATCCTCCTGGGAGAAATGTTCCATGTCAAGGATCTCATTGGAGATAAAGGCGTTGTACACATCTCCGATGGGGATGATCACGTCTGCCGCATCCTCCAGATGACTCCGGTCAAAATCCAGCTGGTTGCGCAGCTTGTTGAGCACAATGCCGGCAAGCTCCTGTTCCAGGATGTCATAAGCGGCCTTCTGAATATCGGCATCAATGGTGAGATACACGTCATTTCCCGCTTCCGGTTCCGTCTCCTGCACCGTCTCGATCACCTTTCCCACGTTGTTGACGTAGAGCTTGACCTCCCCCTTTTTGCCTTTGAGGGTAGAGTCCAGCGTCTGTTCCAGTCCGGATTTACCAATGGTGTCAGTCTGGTCATAATTGTCTTTGTCCTCTTCACTGAGAGAATTGTATTCCTCTGTAGAAATCTGCCCGGTATAACCGATGAGATTGGCGAAATATTTGCTATCCGTATAGCGGCGCAGAGACGTCTCCTCGATGCTGACCCCCTGCAGGGTGTCCAGATTTTCCGAAACAGCAGCCATCGTCTCTTCGCTTACATCCTCCGCGATGGTGGTGGGAATGTATTTCTGGTAGCTGTTCAGGGAGATGGCATAGCGGACGTTCACCAGTTTCAGTACTTCTGCCCTGCTAAGTTCCTTCTGGTCGATGCCGTATCCGTAGCGCTCATCGGTGCAGAGATAGTCGATGATCTCCTGGGCGGTCTGGCTTTTCTGCTCCTCTGTCAGCTTGTCAATGGTTGCCTGTCCGTACACATCCGCGATAAAACGCAGGCGCTGGGTATTGGACTCGGCGATATACATATAGTTGTCATTCTGGTCCAGGATGATGCCAAAATTATTGATGATGGAGTCGCCGTTGGCTTCTGCCATGTCAATGACCGTTGAGATCACTTTGTTCAGTTCCTTGTTCTTCTCCTCTGTGGAATCGTATTCTCCGTTATCTTCGATCACCACAGAATAGGCCAGCTCATTATAAGCCAGAAGCTTGCCGTTGCGGTCGTAGATGTTTCCCCTTGTGCCCTCTACCTCCCGGGTCTTCTGGATCTGCAGCTCATAGTTGTCCGCATACTCCTCGCCTTTGACGATCTGGAGATAGAATACCCGCTGCACCAGAAGGGCGGACATTACACAGAAGATGATAATGGCCACAAAACATCTGGATTTAACGACTTCATAGATCCCGGACCGGATCCGTTCCCATAAATTATACAAATTTGCTTGCACTCCTTTGTTCTTCGGCTTCCAGGCGCTTATTGACATGCAGGATCACCTGATACAGGACCAGGGTCACCAGGATGGTGTATACAAGCTCCGGAAGGATGATATGCATCAAAAACGTTCCAAACGCGAAATTTCCCTGCAGCATATACATGCTGATATAAGTGATCACCCCATAAAACAGTTCGCTGGCTCCGATCAGGCCGATGGGCAGCTTGATGTCGTCATCATAAAAGAGCCGTTCAAACATTCCGTTCAGATATCCGATCACAGCAAACAGCAGGATGTTGAATCCAAGAGCGTATCCCCAGAACAGATCTGCCAGCAGCCCGGACAGAACGCCTACAAACATCCCTTCCTTCTGTCCCCGCATGAAACCGAAAGAAGCGGTGACGATCACCAGAAGATTGGGACGGATGCCTGCAAAAGTCAGATGCTGGAACAGACTGCCCTGGAGGAAGAAACATATGAAAATGAACAGAATCGTGATAATCCTTCGTTTCATACTCTTTATTCTTCCTCCTTCGCGGCGCTGTCCCCGTCTGTTTTCTCCGTCTGTTCATTTACCAGGTCATCCTTGGTCTTGGTGATCACCAGAACTTCCTGGAGTTTGCTGAAATCCACCGCCGGTGTGATATAGCCGGAACGGGTCAGATTGTTGGAGTCTACTTCAATGTCGCTGACATACCCGATGAAGAGTCCCTGCACAAACCGGTCGCTGACGTGGGAAGTCACCACCTGCTCTCCCACTTCGATCTCATTGTCGTTATTGGGAAGACGTTCAAACCGCAGCCTGCCGTCCGCGATCAGTTCCAGGCTTCCCTCTACCATACACAGATCAGAAGTGGAAAGCATCATAGCGCTCACATTGCTGGCGTCATCAATGATGGACCGGACCCTTGCATAGTTGGGGCCAACCTCCGTGACAACGCCCACCAGGCCGCTCCCTGCCAGTACATTGCAATTTTCCTTAATCCCGTCGTTTGAGCCCTTGTCAATGGTGAAATCACTGAACCAGTTGGTTCCGTTATTGGAAATGACCCGTGCGCCGATCTTCTCGTAATCCGAATAATTCTCATCCAGCTTGTACAGTTCCCGCAGCCGCTCCAGTTCGTACTGCTCCTGTCTGAGACGGGTGTTGTCAATGGTAAGCTCGTCCACCTTGCTCTGAAGACTCTCGTTTTCTGAGCGCATCTCTTCCATGGTCTGGAAATTCGCGGACACATCGCTCATCCACTGCCCTGCGTAGCTGATCCCTTTCTGGAAGGGGATCACCGTGTAACTGGCCACAAAACGAAGGGGACCGCTGCTGTCTACCACGCTGCCGATCCCCAGCAGGATCACACAGACGGCGATCAGGATAAAAAGCCGGTATTTACTTGGAAATGACGATTGATTCTTGATCTTCATATTATCTCATCCACCTATAATTCTCATCTAACATGGAATAAGCCAGCTGCCTTAGTTCTTTGGACATAATGATCTTCTTAAGCCCGGTCACTGCGCAGATATCCGGCTGGGGCGCCACTCTTGTGGTGATGCCGGTTCCTTTCTCAATGTAGGTATCCAGTCCCGGCATATTGGCGATGCCGCCGGTAAGATAGATCCCGTTGGCATAGATGGCCGTCCGTACCTCCGGCGGCGTCCGGTCCAGAAGAGAAAGGATGGAGCGGACACATTCCAGCAGAGGATCCCGCAGGGAAGCCCGCACCGTACTCATGGAGATGGGCTTCTGCATGGGGACGCCAGTGATCAGATCCCGTCCCGCCACTGTAAGGGAAGCTTCTGTCTCCCCGGTATACACGCCGAACCGCCTGCGAAGCGTCTCAGCAGTGGGATGCCCGATCAGGAAGTCATGGCTGTGCCGGATCAGGTTGACCAACGCCTGGTCAAAGGTGGTACCGCCGATCTTCGCCAGCCGGTTCAGCACCATTCCGCCTCCGGCCAGAACAGACAATTCTGTAGTCTCCCCGCCGAAATTGGCGATAAAAAGTCCTTTGGTATTCTCCACATCCAGGTTAAGACCTACCGCATCGGCGATAGCGCGCTCCACAATGTTAACTTCCCTTGCCCTGGCAGTGGAATGGATCACCAGGTCGAAGAACGCCTTTTTCTCCACCTCCGTCACATCGGTAGGAACCGCGATCACATATTCGGAACCTCTGGCAAACTGCCGGTCTTTCTTCAGCAGGTTCTGCAGAAGGAACTGCATGTCATTGAACCGGGAGATCACCCCGTCCTTCATGGGAAAAATGACTTCGATATTCGCCGGAGCCTTCTCATACATCTCATAGGCTTCGTCTCCAACCGCAAAAATCTCCTTCTTGTCGCGGATGGCGATCACGTCTTTCTCTTTCCAGATGGTATCCTGCTTTTTATCATAGACTTTGATCTCATAGGAACCAAGATCCAGTCCGTAGGTATTTCTGGCCATTGATCTTATCCTTTCTTAGAGAACAGCTCCGATTCCCGGAAGCTGATATAACAATTATTGCCAATAATGATATGGTCTAACAGTTCAATCCCGATCAGTTCTCCTGCCCGGAAGATCCGTTCTGTGATCAGAACGTCCTCTCTGCTGGGTGAAGGGTCGCCGCTGGGGTGGTTGTGCAAAAGAATGATGGATACTGCATCTCTTCGCAGAGCCTCAACAAATAATTCCCTGGGCGAGATCAGCGAAGCGTTGACCGTCCCCCTGGAGATGTCGCTCTCCCCGATCAGCCGGGCCTTGGCATTTAAAAGGAGAAGCTTTGCCACCTCCTGCTTCTCATGCCGCAGGTCCTCCATGTAATACCGGGCGATGGCTTCCGGCGACGTAAAACACAAAGATTCCTGGGCACGGGCTTTGGCAAGCCGCTTGGAAAGCTCTGACAGGCACAAAAGCTGAATGGCTTTGACCTGGCCGATGCCCCTGATCTTGAGAAGTTTCTCCATGGTGAACTGATGGATCCCCAGGATCCCCGGCTCCCCTGCGTGATACAGGATACGCCGTGCCAGTTCCAGCGCGTTTTCGCCGCGGGTGCCTGTCCTAAGAAGGACTGCTAAAAGCTCCGCGTCGCTTAAGAGCGCCGCCCCTCTCTCCTTACATTTCTCGTAAGGCCGCTCCGTGCTCGGAATCTCTTGTATGGTATTTTTTGATTGACTCATTTCTCTTTCGATTCGTAACGACACTCCAAAGAGGAGTTTATAAGAAACGGTAGATGACCGCCGCCACAACGACACCGAGAATGCTTGCGATGGTGATCTTCACCTTCAGGCCGAATGTGAGCACCAGAAGTCCCAGATTCAAGACCACCGGCTCGTCCAGACCAAAGGACTGACCGTAAGAAAGCCAGCCCAGGGCCGGCACTCCTTCTGCAAGTACACTGATAAAGCCACCCAGCACCATTCCCGCAAGAACCAGCAGGAAGAGGGCCCAGGAATTCTTCCCCTTTGTAACCTTCATATGTACTCCTCCTCATCAAACCTCTTAAAAAACTCAATACATTCTACCACATTTCAGAAAAAGTGTATAGCCTTATGTCATTAAAAATAACTTAAACTTTAAGGGATTTGTCGAATGGTTCATAACTTTGTCCGATGGCTGCCGCCACCTTCAGCCCGTCCATGGCGGCAGACGTGATCCCGCCTGCGTATCCGGCTCCCTCCCCGCAGGGATAGACACCGCCGACCGCGGATTCCAGAAGGACTTTGTCCCGCAGGATCCGCACCGGGGACGAGGTCCGGCTCTCCACACCTGCCAGCACTACATCCGCCCCCGCAAAGCCCGGGATCTTCCGGTCAAAAGAAACCATGGCTTCTTCTATGGAATCCCCGATCACTGCAGGAAAGATGGGTCGTATATTGGTCCAGGCATAATCTCCCTTCATCTGGGGACAGATCTCTCCGGGACCTTTGGAAGGCTGGTTCCTGCAATAATCCTGGAACCGCTGTACCGGGATCCTGCCCTCTCCTGCCTTCCAGGCAGCTTCTTCCAGCGCCCGCTGAAACGCCACCCCGGCAAGAGGTCCTTCTCCGGGATAATCTTCCGGATGCACAGTGACGATCACTGCGCTGTTGGCGTTTTCACCGCTCCGTCCGCTGTAGCTCATACCGTTGACAGCCAGGTGTCCGGGCTCGGAAGAGGCGTTGACAACATAGCCGCCGGGACACATACAGAAGGTATATCCCCCTCTTCCATTATCCAGATTGGCGGTCAGCTTATAAGCGGCAGCCGGAAGAGCCCTGACAGTTTCTGGCTTCGCGCATTCTCCGTACTGGCTGGCATCGATCACGGCCTGGGGGTGCTGAACCCGCACGCCCACAGCGAAGGATTTGGCTTCCATGGGGAACCTCTGACTCTCCAGCATGGCGAAGGTGTCCCTGGCGCTGTGGCCAATGGCCAGGATCAGAAGATCTGTCTTCAGGATCTCCTTCTCACCCGGCTTATTTACAGCCTCCATCTCAACCGCCTGTACATGACGGCCGGATTCACCTTCTTCCCGGGTGAGGATTCCGGTCATCTTCGTGTAGAACCGGAACTCTCCGCCCAGATCCTGGATCTCTTCCCGCAGGGAGCGGACCACCTGGATCAGTTTGTCTGTCCCCACATGGGGCTTGCTGTCGTACAGGATCTCCTCCGGCGCGCCGTGGGACGCAAACAGACGCAGGACTTCTCTCCCCCGTCCGTCCGGGTCATGGACCAGAGTATTCAGTTTTCCGTCGGAAAATGTACCGGCGCCCCCTTCTCCGAACTGTACATTGGATTCCGGGCAAAGAGCTCCTGTCCGCCAGAATTCTTCCACGTCTTTCTTCCGCTCCTCCACCGGGGCTCCCCGCTCCAGAAGAATGGGGCGATATCCCATCCTGGCCAGGGCGTAACCGCAGAAAAGCCCGGCAGGACCTGTGCCCACGATCACCGGGCGATGGGAAAGCTTCTCTGTTCCGGCAGCCTGATAGGCGTAATCAGGCAGCGGGGCGCGGAACGTGATCTGGCCGTTCTTCTGAAAGCGCTTTCTAAGGGCCTTCTCCCCCTCCACCTCTGCCTCTGCGGTGTAGACATAGAAAAGCTCCGGCTTGCGGCGGGCGTCCAGGGAACGCTTAAGGATCCGGAAGGCGCGGACCCTCTTCTCAGGGATATGGAGGATCTTGCAGAATTTTTTCTTCACATCTGTCTCTTTGTGGGGAATCTTCAGTTTGATCTGCTGGATCTGTATCATAAGAACAATCTCCTTACATCAAAATCACAAGTCCAGTATAATTCATATTTCCAGAACAGACAAGTTTTCCTGTGGAAGGTTCTTTGAAACACGAGTTATAGGCATACATCTATAATTGTTATATCCGTATAAATATTGGATTATATTTTCTCCCAGGCCTATACTGAAAGCAGAAAAGAAAGGGAGGGTTATCATGGATAAGAGAACAGATTACCGGACAGAAAAAGATTCTATTGGAGAAAAGAAGGTCCCTGAGGACGTTTACTACGGCGTACAGAGCCTGCGGGCGGCAGAGAATTTCCATATCACCGGGCTTAACATGCACCCGGAGATCATCAACAGTCTGGCCTATATCAAGAAGGCGGCTGCCATCACCAACTGTGAGATCGGCATCCTGGACAAGGATCGGGCCACTGCCATTGTCCAGGCCTGCGATGAGATCATCGAAGGGAAATTTCACAAGGATTTTATTGTTGACCCCATCCAGGGCGGCGCCGGCACGTCTCTTAATATGAACGCCAACGAAGTGATCGCCAACCGGGCTATTGAGATCCTGGGCGGGAAGAAGGGAGACTATTCTGTAGTGAATCCCAACGATCATGTGAACTGCGGCCAGTCCACCAACGACGTGATCCCAACCGCCGGGAAGATGACTTCTCTCCGGCTTCTTAGAGTCCTGAAGGAAGAACTGCTGCGGCTTCACAAGGCATTTGCCCAGAAAGCAGAAGAATTCGACCATGTGATCAAGATCGGGCGCACCCAGATGCAGGACGCTGTCCCCATCCGTCTGGGACAGGAATTCCACGCCTACTCTGTTGCGGTGCTGCGGGATATCAACCGGATGGACAAGGCCATGGACGAGATGCGGTTCCTCAACATGGGCGGCACTGCCATCGGCACCGGGATCAATGCAGACAAGGTATACTTAAACCGGATCGTTCCCAATCTGGTGGAGGTGTCCGGAATGGACTTCGTCCAGGCCTTCGACCTGATCGACGCTACCCAGAACCTGGATCCTTTCGTGGCGGTATCCGGCGCCATCAAGGCCTGCGCCGTGACCCTGTCCAAGATCGCCAACGATCTGCGGCTGATGTCCTCGGGTCCAAGAGCCGGATTCGGCGAGATCAATCTCCCGCCCAAACAGAACGGCTCTTCCATCATGCCAGGGAAAGTCAATCCGGTGATCCCGGAGGTGGTAAACCAGGTGGCATTCAACGTTATCGGCAACGACATCACCATTACCATGGCAGCGGAAGCCGGTCAGCTGGAATTAAATGCCTTCGAGCCTATCATCTTCTACTGTATGTTCCAGTCCATCGATACCCTGGCCTATGCGGTCCGCACCTTTGTGGACAACTGCGTATCCGGCATCACAGCCAATGAAGAGCGCTGTGAGGAACTGGCGGAGAACAGCATCGGTCTGATCACTGCGATCTCCCCTCACGTGGGGTATCAAAAGGCCGCCGATATTGCCAAAAAGGCACTGAAAACCGGTAAATCTGTCCGTTCCCTGATCCTGGAAGAGGATCTGATGAGCAAAGAGGAACTGGACTGTATCCTGAATCCGGTCAACATGACGGAGCCAGGGATCTCCGGGAAAAATTTCCTGGGGAAATCATAACTGTGCTGCGTGCAGCCCTGCCAGATACCCGCTGCTCCAGGCCCACTGCAGGTTATAGCCGCCGCATTCCCCGTCTACATCCAGGATCTCTCCCGCAAGATAAAGACCGTTTACGCACCGGGATTCCATGGTTGTCTCATTGACCTCCGCAAGCGGGATCCCGCCTGCGCACACCTGGGCATTGTCGAACCCGTTTGTGTCAGAGATCTTCAGGAAAACGGACTTGCAGATCCGGGCAAACCGGGGAAATGCCTCCGGTTCCAGTTCGCCCACCGGCAGATCCTTTTTGATCCGGGCAATGGACAGAAGCGCCGGGATCAGTTTCTCAGGGAAGATCCCGATCAGGAAATCTCCTGCTGCCACGGCTTCTCTTCCCTCCGCTCTTTTCTTTAGAAATGAACAGAACTCTTCTTCCTCCATCCAGGGAACCAGATCCACTACCACCTGTGCCGGTTCGCCCTGTGCAAGAGCAAGCGCGATATGGCGGCTGATCTGGAACACCGGGATCCCGGAGATACCATAAGAAGTGATCTGCAGTTCTCCCTGATCGCCGGCCATTTCTCTCCCACCGCAGATAGCCGTCACCTTTCCCTCCACACGCACACCGGAGGCCTTGGAGAGGGGATGGGGCTTTGCTTTAAGCTGCACCAGGGCCGGGACCACCGGAAGCAGGCTGTGGCCAAGAGAACGGGCAAGCTTATATCCGCTTCCGTCAGAGCCAAGGGCAGCAGCCGCTCTGCCCCCTGTAGCCAGGATCACCCGGTCTGCCAGGAACTGTTTTCCGGAACCGCGGATGACAAAACCATCTTCTGCTTTTTGGATCTCATCCACATGGATCCCGGAGTGTACCTGGATCCTCCGCCGCTTCAGTTCCAGCTCCATAAGGATGCGCACGGCGGCCGCCTGGTCGGATCGCGGATAGACATAACCATTCCGGGACTTTGTCTGCAGTCCAAGTCCATGGAAAAAGGAAAGGGTTTCCTCCAGACCGAAGGCATTCAGTACGACGGCGGCCTTCTGCAGATCCTGGCTGTGAAAATGGGGGAGACCCATCTTTTCATTGGTAAGATTACATCTGCCATTTCCGGTAGAGAGGATCTTCCGGCCCGGCAGGTCGTTGTGTTCCAGCAGGAAGATCTCACATGGATTCTTTTTTTCTTCTGCCGTTCTGGCAGCGGCGATGGCGGCAGTCATTCCGGCCGCTCCCGCCCCAATGATGGCGATCTTCTTCATATCCCATCCCCTCCTTTTGCCATACAGAACTTAGGATAAGGTGATAAGCCCTTCCCTTGCCAGATATTCCAGGGACATCAGGATGCCAAGCTTGGCGTGGGGCCAGGTAAGCCCTCCCTGGAAATATACGGCATAGGGCGGTTTGATGGGACCGTCCGCAGAAAGTTCAATGGAAGACCCCTGGACGAAAGCCCCTGCCGCCATGATCACGTCACTGTCATAGCCCGGCATGGCCCATGGTTCCGGAGTTACATAGGAATCCACCGGCGCCGCGGCCTGGATCCCTTTGCAGAAGGCGATAACACCTTCCGGGGTGCCAAGCTCCACCGCCTGGATGATATCGTGACGGTCCTCCGAACCATTAGGGATCACCGGGAATCCCAGGCGCTCATAGAGGTTAGCCGCAAAGATGGCTCCTTTTAAGGCGCTGGCCGATACCACCGGCGCCAGGAACAATCCCTGATAGAAAGACTGCATCACCCCAAGGGAGGCTCCTACTTCCCGGCCAAGTCCCGGGGAGGTGAGCCGGTAGGCGCAGGCTTCGATCAGATCCTCTCTTCCGGCGATATAGCCGCCGATGGGCGCAAGCCCGCCGCCGGGGTTCTTGATAAGGGAACCTACCACCAGATCCGCTCCCACATCGCTGGGTTCCCGCTCCTCTACAAATTCTCCGTAGCAGTTGTCCACCATACAGATCACATCAGGCTTAATCTTCTTCACAAAGGCGATCAGTTCCCCGATCTCTTCCACTGAGAAGCTGGGACGGGTCTGATAGCCCTTGGACCGCTGGATCGTCACCAGCTTTGTCTTTTCATTGATCTCCTTTTTGATGGCCTCATAGTCAAAGGTCCCGTCCGGCAGAAGGTCGGTCTGCCGGTAAGTGATCCCATATTCTGCAAGAGACCCGTTGGAAGGCCGGATTCCGATCACTTCCTCCAGGGTGTCGTAAGGTTTCCCTGCCGGGGAATACAGCTCGTCTCCCGGCCGCAGGTTGGCTGCCAGGGCAATGGAAAGGGCGTGGGTGCCGCAGGTGATCTGAGGGCGCACCAGAGCGCTCTCTGTGTGGAAAAGAGAGGCATATACCCCTTCCAGGGTATCTCTTCCCTGATCGCTGTATCCGTAGCCGCTGGCATAGTTAAAACAGGCCTCGCAGACCCGGTTCTCCTGCATGGCATGGATCACCTTCAGCTGATTGTATTCCGCCATCTCATCAATGGCAGCAAACCGGTCTTTTAACTGTTTCTCCGTATCATCGGCAAAAGCCAGGACCTCTTCCCGGATCCCCAGCTGTCTGTATAATTGAGATGTCTGTAACATTTCTTGTCTTCCTTTCTACATGGCCTCCATGATCTTGGTCTTCATCTGGGCGCACTGCGCGTCAAACTGGGGATTCACCGGCGGGATCTCCAGCAGGATGTCCGCCGCCTCCCGGAACTTGCGCATATCGTAGAGAAGGGACGCCCGGTTCAGGTCGAAAAGCGCCCGCTCTCCCTTGGTGCGGATCAGGGGCTCTAAAGCCAGAAGCTCCTGATAGGTAGATTCGGTATTGTGGCTGTAGGAATACAGCTCCAGCAACGTATTCATTTTCTTTAAAAACTGGTTTTTTCGCAAGATATTTCGCAGCATGATACTCCCTCCCATTCATACAGGATCTTCTGCAAGATCCTCTGCTTATCGTAATCATAGTCCTTCTGGTTGATCCAGATCACGTCCCGCTCCCGCTTGAACCATGTGATCTGGCGCTTGGCAAAATGCCGGGTGTCCCTCTTGATCCGGTAGACCGCTTCCTCCAGCGTGCAGTCTCCCTCCAGGTAGTCCAGGATCTCCTTGTATCCCAGCCCCTGCATGGACACCAGTTCTCTTGTATACCCCTTATCTCTTAATCTGCGGACTTCCTCTTCCAGTCCCGCTTCCATCATCTCATCCACCCGCCGGTCAATCCGTTCATAGAGACGGCTCCTCTCGTCAGTAAGAACGAAGTAGGCGGATTGATAGGCAGACTCCTTCTGCCGCTCCTTCTCATTGTGCCGGGAGATGGGTTCCCCGTTTTCCTGGTAGAATTCCAGGGCCCGGATCACCCTCTTTACATTATTGGGGTGGATCTTTTCAGCGGATTCGGGATCCACCTTGCGGAGACGCTCATGGAGCACTTCTCCCCCCTGCTCTCTGGCAATGGCCTCCAGGTCATGGCGGAAATTCTCCTCCTCCTCGTGCCGGGAGAAATCAATATCATAGAGCAGCGCCTGGATATAGAACCCGGTGCCCCCCACAACAATGGGAATGTGGCCTGCGGCGCAGATCTTTTCGATGGCCTCTTTGGCCATCTCCTGAAACCGCACCACATGGAACTCTTCCGCCGGATCAAGCACATCGATAAGATGGTGGGGGATGCCCTGCATGTCCTCTGGCCGGATCTTGGCAGTGCCAATGTCCATCTGCCGGTATACCTGCATGGAATCCGCAGAAATGATCTCCCCGCCCACTGCACGGGCAAGCATAAGGGACAGTTCCGTTTTTCCTGCCGCGGTGGGGCCGGTAAGGATGATCAGTGGTTTCTTTGTACTCATAATCTATACAATCCTTTTAAATTTCTTTTCCAGTTCCCGTTTGGACATGGCGATGATGGTTGGCCTGCCGTGGGGACAGTGATAGGGATTCTCTAACGTGAGAAGTTCTCCGATAAGGGCGTCCGCCTCCTGGGCGGTAAGACGCATATTCCCTTTTACCGCCGCCTTGCAGGACATGGAGGCGATCTTCTCGTCGATCAGATCCGAGGAATGATTCCGGGTGATCTCATCAGAGAGACTGTCCAGCATCTCCAGCAGCAGTTCCTTTTTGGCGATGTGGAAAAGATTCCCCGGCACTGCCCGCACCGCGTAGGATTCCTGCCCGAATTCCTCGAACTCGAAGCCGATCCTTGTGAAGCGGTCCATATATTTCTTCAGAAGATCACTCTCCTGCATGGTCAGGTTAAGGATAATGGGCGGGCTGATCATCTGAGAGGTAAACTCCCGGGTTTTCATGCTCTGCAGGGTCTTCTCGTAAAGCACCCGCTCATGGGCGGCATGCTGGTCGATGATATACATCCGGTCTTCCTGCTGAACGATCCAGTACGTGTCAAACACCTGGCCCACCAGCTGATAATCCGGCCGGTTTTCCCCTTTCAGAAGATTCCCTTCAAAAAGCTCCATCTGCCGGGGCTCTTTTACAGGATCAGAAGCTGGCTGCTTCTTTGGATCATCTGATCCGGATTTAGCCGCGTAGGCCGCCGCTTCCCGTATCCGGTCCATCTGACGATTTGGCTTGAAGATCTCGCCCTGCCCTTTCACCTCTGCCGCAGAATTCTGTTCATGATAAGAGCGGACCCGCTTTTTCATCTCTTCCATGAAGTAGTCAAGATCCCGCTCTCTGGGCGGCTTTTTTTGTTCCGCCGCGAGCTTTGCGGGAGCCGGGACGGATGTCTCAAAGGAAACGCCCCCTGGAACAGGTTTCTCCTGGGTCTTCGCCGGCTCTTCCAGCTTCACATCCGGGATCAGTTCTTTCTTATGCAGGGTCTGATCCACCGCAGCGAACACCGCGTTGTAGACCTCCTGCTGGTTACTGAACCGCAGTTCCATCTTGGCAGGATGGACATTTACATCCACCGCCGTGCCGTCGATGGCGATGTGGAGCACCACGAAGGGATACTTGTGCTGCATGGAGAAATCCTTGTAAGCGTCCTCGATGGCCTTGTAGACCACCTGGTTTTTGATATATCTTCCGTTGATAAAATAGGTTTCAAAGTTCCGGTTCCCTCTGGAGATCAGAGGCGCTCCCAGATATCCGGTGATGTGGATCCCCTTTTCCTCATGGTCTACCTCCAGAAGGTTGGCCGCGATCTCCCGCCCGTAGACATGGTAGATCACATCCTTCAGGTTTCCGTTGCCGGAGGTGTGGAGCCTGGACTGGCCGTTATTGATAAACTGGAAAGAGATCTCCGGGTGGGACAGAGCCAGCCGGGTCATAAGGTCGCTGACATGGCCTGCCTCTGTCATTGGCGTCTTCAGGAATTTACGCCGGGCCGGGGTGTTGTAGAAAAGCTGGCGCACCAGGAAGGTGGTGCCGTCTCTGGCCCCGGTATCCTCCATGCTCTCTTCCTTTCCTCCCGCGATCCGGTAGACAGTGCCGAATGTCTCCGCCTCTGTCTTGGTGATCAGTTCCACCTGGGACACTGCCGCAATGCTGGAAAGAGCTTCTCCCCGGAACCCCAGGGAAGCGATGTGGGTAAGGTCCTCCGCTGTACGGATCTTGCTGGTGGAATGGCGCAGAAAAGCAGAAGGCACCTGGGATTTCTCAATTCCGCTACCGTTGTCGGCAATACGGATGTAAGAGATCCCGCCTTCTTTGATCTCTGCCGTCACCGCCGTGGCGCCTGCGTCGATGGAATTCTCCACCAGTTCCTTCACAATGGAGGCCGGGCGCTCGATCACCTCGCCGGCGGCGATCTTGTCTATGGTTATCTGATCCAGTACTTGAATCTTGTTCATATGCTACCACCTGTTTTTCAATTTGTTCTGAAGCTGATACAGTGTATTTAAGGCGTCTATAGGCGTCAGGTTCCCCAGATCCAGCTCCTTGATCTCCTGGATGATATCGTCGTCTTTTACCGTGTCGAAAAGAGACATCTGGGCCAGATCCACCTCGTCGTATTTCTTCGTCTTGATCTTCGGCTCATGGCCGTGGACGGCGATATCTTTGATCCGGGTGGTGATGTCCGCGTGGACCAGCTCCTCCACGATCTCTTTCGCCCGGTTGATCACACAGTCCGGAACTCCTGCCAGACGGGCCACCTGGATGCCGTAGCTCTTGTCCGCGCCGCCTTTTACAATCTTACGGAGGAAAATGATATCGTCCCCCTTCTCCTTCACGGCGATGCAGTAGTTGTTTACATTATCGATCTTGCCTTCCAGTTCGGTAAGCTCATGATAATGGGTGGCAAAAAGAGTCTTTGCTCCCAGAAGCCTGCTGTCGCTGATATGCTCGATCACCGCCCAGGCGATGCTCAGTCCGTCAAAGGTGCTGGTGCCCCGTCCGATCTCATCCAGGATCAGAAGGCTTTTGCTGGTGGCGTTCCTTAAGATATTGGCCACCTCTGTCATCT
>NZ_DBGCJQ010000059.1:0-20657 GCF_048354975.1 Massilistercora timonensis
GCTGAGGCTTCTGAAGTTGCGGCTTATTCTCCGTCTTCTGCTTCTTGCCCTTTGGCTTTCTGTCCTCTTCCTCATGGCGGTAATCTTTCTTCTTATGATCGTCCTTCCCTTTGCCTTTACCTCTCTGGGGCTTCTGAGAGGGAGTCTCCGGAGCCGGGATACTGCTGCCCTGGTTCCTTCTGCCCTCCGGGCGGCCGCCGGGACGGCCGTCTCTTCTCTCCCCGTCTCTTCTGGGAGCGCGGTCCTCTCTTCTGTCGCTCTCTCTTCTTGGGCCTCTGTCATCTCTGCGCTGACCTTTCTCCCCGTCTCTTCTGGGAGCACGGTCCTCTCTTCTTGGCGCGCGGTCGTCTCTTCTTTCGTTTCTTTCGCTTCTCTCCCCGTCTCTTCTTGGCTCCGGACGGTTTGCCTGCCCAGCATGAGCCGCCTGTTCCGTACGGGCTGCCTGCTCCGGACGGGCCGCCTGCTCTCTGCGCGCCGGCTGCTCCTGCTGCGGTCTTGCCGCCGCCTGAGGCTTCACCTGCTGCTCTTTTGCTGCCGGAGCCGCCTCCGTCTGAGGCGCTTCCTTCTTGCCCAACGCCCGCTCAAAGGCCTGGGCTACCGAACGGCCGGATCTGGCCGCGCCCGCCTGAGGTCTTTCCTCTCCCGGGCGTCCAGGACCGCCGGGCCGTCTGGCCGGACGTCCGTTATTCACCTGCATCGGCCTGCCCTGGGACATTCCCCCGTGGCCGCCGCCTGCCGGACGTCTTCCCTGGCGTCCGCCGTTCTGAGTGTTCTGAGGACGGAAGACATGCACGATGTTCTTCTTCTTCGGGGCCTCGCCTGCCGGCTTCTCCGCCGGTTTCTCCGCAGGCTTTTCCGCCGGTTTCTCTGCCGGCTTGCTGCCGCCGGCGAAAGAATCCCGCACCATCTTGACCTCCGGCTCCTCCAGGGAACTCATGTGGCTTTTTACTTCTATCTGCTTGCCCCCAAGGAACTCGATCAGTTCCTTGCTGGGGATATCCAGCTCTTTCGCTAACTCATATACTTTCATCTTCGACATACACACTACCTCCATTATGCAATTGTATTCTCTTCTGTGTCCAAATGTTTCCTGATTCCTTTTGCAAACCCCTCATCCGTGACTGCAAGGGATGCACGGAACTCTTTTCCCATTGCATGTCCCAAGGTATCTTTATCTTTGTAAAAATAGATTGGCACTTTATAAAAACTGCACATATTCCGAAATCTCTTCTTCGTATTCTCCGAGGCGTCCCCGGCTACGATCACCAACGCGGCCCGGCCGGATTTCACCTCTTTTTCTGTGCAGAACTCTCCACTTGCCACTTTCCCGGCCTTTGTCGCAAGGCCAAGCAAAGACAACGCCTTATTCTGACTCAAGAAGCTCCATCTCCTTTTCCAGGGATTCATACACCTCCGGCGGGATCGCCTGCCCGAAAGAGCGCTCCAGGCCCTTGCACTTCCTGGCTTTCTCCAGACATTCCCGGCTGGGGCAAAGATAAGCCCCCCGGCCGTTCTTCCTTCCGGTGGCGTCCAGCATAAATTCCTGGTCCGCCGTGCGGATGACCCGGATCATCTCCTTTTTGCTGTGCATTTCCTGACAGCCCACGCATTTCCGCAGAGGTATCTTTTTATTCTTGTTCAAATGATCACCTTATTCCTTTTCTGCCTCCGGCTCCTCTTCGTAAGCAGCCCCGGCATCGTAGTCCTCAGCGTAGTCTTCGTAGCCTTCCTCATAGGCCTCGTCATAACCGTCCTCGTACATTTCTTCCTCGAAGACGCCTTCGCTCATTTCCATATAGTTCTCCGGCAGTTCTCCGGATTCAATGGCCTGTGTCTCACTCTTGATGTCGATCTTATATCCGGTCAGCCGCGCCGCAAGTCTGGCGTTCTGGCCTTCCTTGCCGATGGCAAGGGACAGCTGATAGTCCGGCACGATCACGCTGGCCGTCTTCTCATCCGGGTCCGCCATAACAGAGATGACCTTCGCCGGGCTCAGCGCATTCTCGATCAGGATGGCCGGGTTATCGCTCCAGTTGATGATGTCGATCTTCTCGCCCCGCAGTTCGCTGACGATGGCATTGACTCTCGCGCCGTTCATTCCTACGCAGGCTCCCACCGGATCTACATCCGGATCATTGGACCACACTGCGATCTTGGTCCTGCTGCCCGCCTCTCTGGCAATACTCTTAATCTCCACGATCCCGTCTCTGACTTCAGTGACCTCAGACTCAAACAGCCGCTTCACCAGCTCCGGATGAGTCCGGGATACCAGGATCTTGGGACCCTTGGTGGTATTCTTGACCTCTACCACATACAGCTTGATCCGCTCGGTGGGCTTGAACACCTCTCCTTTCACCTGCTCGTTCTCGGTCAGCATGGCGTCCGCCTTGCCCAGGTTGATACTGATATTTCTTCCCACATACCGCTGTACGATACCGGTGACAATGTCTTTTTCTTTCTCAAAATACTGATCGTAGATCACTTTGCGCTCTTCCTCGCGGATCTTCTGCAGGATCAGGTTCTTGGCGTTCTGCGTAGCGATCCGCCCAAAGGATTTGGACTCGATAGGGATCCGCACGATATCGCCAAGTCCCAGCTTGCTGTCGATCTCCTGAGCATCTTCCAGGCTGATCTGCTCCAGCGTATCCTCAACTTCCTCCACAACCTCTTTCTCCGCGTAAAGCTGATAATCACAGGTCTCCCGATCCATGGTCAGCTTAATGTTGTCCGCCTTGCCAAAATGATTCTTGCAGGCATTCAGAAGGGAATTCTCAATGGCATCCAGCAAGGTTTCCTTACTGATGTCCTTCTCCTTCTCCAACAGGTTCAATGCTTCCAGTAATTCTGTGTTCATTCTTTCTTTCCTCCTTAATCTAGAAATCAAATGCCAGACGGATCAAAGCGATGTCGTCTTTGTCAAATGTCTTCTCTGTCTCATCCGCAAGTGTGATGGTTACTGTATTTTCATCGTAATCCTTCAGGATCCCGGTAAATTCCTTCTGCTTATCGATCATCCGGTAGGTCCGGATCTCCACCTCTTCTCCCAGGCTCCGTCTGAAATCCTTCTCCTTCTTCAGCGGCCGGCCAAGTCCCGGGGAGCTGACCTCCATGATATAAGCGTCCTCGATAAAGTCTTCCTGATCCAAAAGGTCAGAGAGCCGCCGGCTCACCTTCTCACAGTCGTCAATGCTGATCCCGCCGGGTTTGTCAATGTAAGACCTTAAGTACCAGGTACTGCCTTCTTTCACATACTCCACATCCACAAGCTCAAACCCGTATTCCTCTACGATGGGGGTTAAGAGCTGTTCTGTTTTCTGTTCGTAAAGTTCTCTTTTCGACAATGTAAAATTCCTCCTTACCAACAAAGAAGAGTGAACTTTCGTTCACTCTTCTGCCGGATTTCTATGTGACTATAGGGGAGTATAGCACTTTTTCCGTGAGAAATCAAGGGTTTTCGGGAATTTCTTCAGGATTTTCCGCCGTTTATTGAATTTGGGAAACAGCTATGGTAGACTAAGGAAAAGCATATGTGTTTTCTAGATTTCTAATCTCGGTATCAAAAGCGGGATTCTTATTCTTTCAGACTGCGGACCTGGTCTTGCAGCTTCTGTCTCTTCAGAAAATTCATGCTTTATATTCCACATTTTAAGCAGGAGTTTTCTGAAAATCCGGAACTCCTGAGATAATTTCACAAGGAGGTCCGGCGTATGGAGAAAAAAGAAGTCCTCCAATGGCACCCTGCATTTTTTGCCGGGATACAGATTGAACTGGAGGAGGAACGGGAATACCTGTCCTTTGAAAACGAACATCAGCTTGGGACAAAACCTAAAGAGATCGATGTGCTCATCATTAAAAAAGACGGGACACATCCGATCCACAAAAATATTGGAAGAATCTTCCGAGGGCACAACCTGATCGAATATAAGAGTCCGACAGATTCTTTAAATATTGACGATTTTTATAAAGTATACGGCTATGCCTGTTTTTACAAATCTGATTCATCAATGGCAGATGTGATCCCCATAGACGATCTGACAATCACATTTGTCTGCCACCGGCATCCCCGGAATCTAATGGATCATTTGGAGAAAAAACGCAGCTTTCAGATCCAGGAAACAGACTCTGGCATTTTCTACGTGACAGGCGATTTTATTCCTATTCAGATCATTGTGACAAAAAAACTTTCGAAAGAAGAAAATTTATGGCTGGCCAGCCTGACGGATCATCTGGACAGCGAGGCAGAAGCAGAAAAACTGGTCACCGAATACCGGAACCATACAACAAATAAACTCTATCAGTCTGTCATGGATATTATTGTCCGGGCAAACCACAAGCAGTTTGAGGAGGCAGTAAAAATGTGTGAAGCATTAAAAGAATTATTCGAAGATGAATTCCAGGAAAGAGAAAACCGCGGGATCCAGGAAGGAAAATTAGAAGCTCAGACCCGGATCAACAGCCTGATCCTTCGGCTGTCCGAACTTGGCCGCACAGAAGATATTGTAAGATCCGCGAAAGACCCGGCATATCAGGAACAACTCCTGAAGGAACTAAATCTGTAATCCCCCTTCTGTTTTCTGCAGGTAAACGAATCGTCGGTTGCTCCCGGAAGCTGATTGTGTTACCTTAGCAGCAAGGAGGTGGCATATGGACGCAGAAAAATTCGGAGCTTTTATCTCCCAATGCCGAAAAGAAAAACAAATGACCCAGGCAGAACTTGCCGCCAGACTCCAGGTTACGGACAAGGCAGTCAGCCGCTGGGAACGGGGAGTCGGATTCCCGGACATCGGCACCATCGAGCCCCTGGCAGACGCGTTAGACATCAGTGTCGTAGAACTTATGAAGTCTGAGAAAAGTGTGGCCACGGAACTATCAAAAGAAGAAGCGGCCCAAGCCGTCTCAGATACCCTCACGCTTGCCAAAGCCAGGCAGAGACAGGAACGGAAACATATCCGCACCCTCCTCGGAATCCTGGCTGTCCTCTTACTGTTATTCCTGTGGATGGATCACATGCAATGGCAACTGGATACCATCCTCTTCACAGGGATCGGCGTAGTGTTCCCCCTCTTTTGTCTCTCTGGCTCCCTGGTGCTTCTGGGCTATGGGATCCGACGGAAACAAAGGGGACAGCCCTTTGGCCAGACTCTTGCCGCAGGACTTGGACTTTTCCTCCTGTTGATCCTGTTTTTAGGACTGTTCTTCCTGGCGGGCGCCGCCGGGATCGGACCGGTGCCTGCGTAAAATAAAATACCTCACATAACAAAGAAGGGATCCCTTCCGCCATCACTGGCCTGGGATCCCACTTTTTATCTTTCCCTCTGAAGGCATACCTTCCCCTCCTTGAACGCCATCATCATAGCGTTGGTCAGGCTTAAGTCCTCCTCCTTCACCGGCATATCCTCCCGCCGGAACCACTCTGCCATGGCAAGTTCTTCCTGGTCGATGGAGATCTCTCCCTCTCCGTCCAGTTCACAGAAGAATCCCATCAGAAGGGTATCAGAGAAGGACCAGGGCTGACTCTTGAAGTAGGTGATGTTCTTCACCTTCAGTCCCACTTCCTCCATCACTTCCCGGCGCACCGTCTCCTCAATAGGCTCTCCCACCTCGCAAAATCCGGCCAGCAGGGCATAGTCGGTAAAATCCCGCCCCGCGTACTTGGACATCAGGATCTTATCCCCACAGGTGACTCCGATGATCACCGCCGGACAGATCTTGGGAAACTCCATCAAGCCGCAGGAGGGACATTTCATCATCCGCTCCTTCTCATCCTGCACCATGGGCTTTCCGCACCGGCCGCAGAACCGGCGGCTCTCATACCACTGAAAGAGCTGCCAGCCGGTGATCCCGGCAAACCGCAGATATTTGGGCCTGGCGCTCCGGAAGATCCAGGTATTCTCCCAGGCAAACCCCTCCTTCTCCAGACAGTGCCCGTCAAATCCCCGGTGAAGATAAAAATGCATCCCGTCAATAGCAAAGAGATAGACTGCCTTTTCGTAAAGTTTTTCTGTTTCTCCCTCCCAGTAGGCCTGCGCCTCACGGAAGGCAGGAAACCGGATCTCCTCCCCCTGCTTTCTCAAAAGCGCCTGCTTTCCCTGATAACACAGCAGGAAATCCTCCTCTTTTGGCCGCTTTGGATGATAGGCGTTATCATAGCGATACGGGCTGATATCCTGGATCATGGTTCTACCTCGCTTTCGTACCGGTGCCGTCCCGCTTCGCCGCTTTCAGCCGGTTCAGCGTGACCTCCCGGTCTCCGTACTGAACTTTGGTCTCTGTTCCCTCTTCAAAAAGATAAACCTCTTCCAGTTCATCCTTCTTGCGCAGCCGGATCCCCCGCACGCCCACGGCGCCCTTCTTCTTCTCAGACACCTCTTCCGCGCCAAACCGGAGGAAATATCCGTCTTTTGTCCGCAGCACCACCTGCTGGCCGTCGCTGATCACCTGAACGCTCACCACCGCGTCCTCCGGCTGCAGCTTGGTAGCCGCAATGGTCCGCTTGGATACCTGGAACTCAGTTCCCGGCACCTTCTTGATCATACCTGCCCGGGTGGCGAACAGGATCCTGGCAAATCGCATCTGCTCACTGTCGCAGATATAGACGATCTCCTCCTGGGTGCTGTCGTAATTGCTCACATTGTCAATAGGCTGCCCCTTATCCCGGAACTTGCCGTAAGGCAGATCCAGCACCTTCACCTGATGCATCTTTCCGGTGTCGGTAAAGATACAGAGCTTCCCGGTATTCAGGCAGCTGATCACATACCGGTTCTCCCCGTCCGCCGCCTCTTTGTTCCGCTCATAGGTGGCCCGGTCAATGGTCTTGGCATAGCCGAATCGGTCCATCAGGAAGATCACTTCCTGCTCTTCGATCTTCTTCTCCTCAAACACGGCCTCCTCGGCATTCTCAATCTGGGTGCGCCGTTTCCAGGAGAATTCCTTCTTGATCTGATCCAAGTCCGCCATGATCACTTCTGCCATAGAGTCATAATTATTTAAAATGTCCTCATAGCGGGCGATATTTTTCAGCGTCTCCTCATGCTCCTTCATCAGCGCCTCGATCTCCAGGCCGATCAGCCGGTAGAGACGCATCTCCAGGATGGCTGTGGCCTGCCGCTCAGTAAACCGCAGCATGGCCGCCATCTTTTTGGAAATGCCGGACTTGAACTTGATATTGTCGGTCACCCCGTCTGTAAGACAGGCCTTGGCGTCTTTCACCGACTGGCTGCCCCGCAGGATCTCAATGATCAGGTCGATCACGTCACAGGCTTTGATCAGCCCTTCCTGGATCTCCTTTTTGTCCCGCTCCTTGGCAAGAAGCGTCTGATACTTGCGGGTGGCAAGCTCGAACTGGAAATCCACATGGTGCTCGATGATCTTCTTCAAGCCCATAGTCTCCGGGCGTCCGTCCGCCACTGCCAGCATATTTACCCCAAAGGTGTCTTCCAGCCGGGTCTTCTTGTAGAGCATGTTGATGAGATTTTCCGCGTCCGCGCCCTTTTTGAGCTCAATGACGATCCGGATCCCTTCCTTGGAGGACTGGTTGGAAATGTCGGTGATATCGCTGGTCTTCTTGGACTCTACCAGGTTGTAGACATCGTTCAGGAATTTTCCGATCCCTGCCCCGATCATGGTGTAGGGGATCCCCGAGATCACGATCTGGCTCTTGCCCCCCTTTAATTCTTCTACTTCCACCTTGCCCCGCAGCTTCACCTTTCCGGTTCCGGTCTCATAGATATCCAGCAGGTCGTCTTTATTGACCACGATCCCCCCGGTGGGGAAATCCGGCCCCTTGATATATTTCATCAGCTGTCTGGTGCTGATCTCATTGTTCTTCATATAGGCCTTGACCCCGTCGATCACCTCGCCCAGGTTGTGGGTGGGGATGCTGGTGGCCATACCAACCGCGATCCCTTCCGCGCCGTTTACCAGCAGGTTGGGGATCCGCACCGGCAGCACTTCCGGTTCCTTCTCCGTCTCGTCAAAGTTGGGGACAAAATTCACAATGTCCTTATCCAGATCCTGGAGATAGGCTTCCTGGGTGATCTTCGCCAGACGGGCCTCGGTATAACGCATGGCCGCCGCCCCGTCTCCCTCGATGGAGCCAAAGTTGCCATGCCCGTCCACCAGCACGGTGCCCTTCTTGAAATCCTGGGCCATCACCACCAGGGCTTCATAGATGGAACTGTCCCCGTGGGGGTGGTATTTACCCATGGTATCACCCACGATACGGGCACATTTCCGGTAGGGGCGGTCATTTTTAAGCCCCAGCTCATGCATGTCGTAGAGAGTCCGCCGCTGCACCGGCTTTAAGCCGTCCCGGACATCCGGAAGGGCTCGGGCTACAATGACGCTCATGGCATAATCGATATATGATTTCTTCATCACATCCGAATATTCGGTTCTTATGATCTGTGTATTTTCCATGGTCTTCCTTCTCCTTTAGACATCCAGCTGTGCTTCCAGCGCATTTTCATAGATAAAGGTCCGTCTGGGCGGAACTTCAGTACCCATCAGCATCTCGGTCACGCTGGAGGCCATCCTGGCGTCCTCGATCTCCACCAGCTTCAGCACCCGGGTCTCCGGGTTCAGGGTGGTCTCCCACAGCTGCTGGGCGTCCATCTCTCCCAGTCCCTTATACCGCTGCAGGGTAAAGGGGCCGTCATGGGTCTTCCGGTACCGCTCCAGAGCCTGGTCGTCGTAGAGGTACTCTTCCTCCCCTTTCTTTGGCATAGCCTTGTAGAGAGGCGGCATGGCGATATACACATGTCCCTCATAGATCAGCTCCGGCATAAACCGGTAGAACAGAGTCAGGAGCAGAGTGGAAATGTGGGCTCCGTCCACATCCGCATCCGCCATGATGATGATCTTGTCATAGCGCAATTTGCTGATGTCGAAATCGTTGCCGTACCCTTCGGAAAATCCACAGCCAAAGGCATTGATCATGGTCTTGATCTCCGCGTTGGCCAGGATCTTGTCAATGCTGGCCTTCTCCACATTCAGGATCTTGCCCCGGATGGGAAGGATAGCCTGGTACATCCGGTCTCTGGCGGTCTTGGCAGAACCTCCGGCAGAATCTCCCTCCACGATGAAGATCTCGCACCTGGAAGGATCCCGGCTCTCACAGTTGGCAAGCTTGCCGTTGCTGTCAAAAGAATATTTCTGTTTGGTCAGAAGATTGGTCTTGGCCTTCTCCTCGGTCTTGCGGATCTTAGCCGCCTTCTCCGCACAGCCGATCACTTTTTTCAGAGTCTCCAGGTTCCGGTCGAAATACCGCACGATCTCGTCCCCTGCCACTTTGCTCACCGCCCGGGCCGCGTCCGGGTTGTCCAGTTTGGTCTTGGTCTGGCCCTCAAACCGGGGATCCGGATGTTTAATGGACACAATGGCGGTCATGCCGTTTCGCACATCCGCGCCGGTGAAGTTGGCGTCTTTTTCCTTCAGGATCCCAAGTTCCCTGGCATACTGATTGATCACCGTGGTGAAAGTGGTCTTAAACCCGGTGAGATGGGTGCCTCCCTCTCCATTGTAAATGTTATTGCAAAAGCCCAGTACATTTTCATGGAACTCGTTGACGTACTGGAATACCACTTCCACTTCAACGCCTTCTGATTCCCCCTTAAAATAAACCGGCTCGTGGACGGCTTCCTTCTTGGAGTTCAGATCCCGGATAAAGCCCAGGATCCCTTCCGGCTCATGATAGACGATCTTCTCCTTCTCCTCGCCCCGCAGATCCTCGAAGATAATGGTAAGCTCCGGATTCAGATAAGCGGTCTCGTGCATCCGGCTTTTTACTTCCTCCGCCCGGAACCGGGTCTTTTCGAAAATGGTGTCGTCCGGCAGAAAATTGATCTTCGTCCCGGTCTTCTTGGTCTTGCCGATCTTGGGCAGAAGCCCGTCCTCCAGTTCCACCACCGGGACGCCCCGTTCATACCGGTCGTGATGGATATACCCGTCCCGGCTTATCTCCACATCCATATAGGCAGACAGCGCGTTGACCACCGAGGATCCCACTCCGTGGAGACCGCCGCTGGTCTTGTAGACAGAATCATCAAATTTTCCTCCTGCATGGAGAGTGGTATAAACCACCCGCTCCGCAGACACTCCTTTGGCGTGCAGGTCCACCGGCACGCCACGTCCATTGTCGGATACGGTAGCAGATCCGTCCGCTTCCAGGGTCACATGGATCTCGCTGCAGGATCCTGCCAGGTGCTCATCCACGGAATTGTCCACGATCTCATAGATCAGATGGTTCAGGCCCTTGGTGGATACGCTGCCGATATACATGCCCGGCCGCTTGCGCACCGCCTCCAGTCCTTCCAGTATTGCAATGCTGTCCGCATCATATGTATTCTTCTTCGCCATGAACTGTCGTTCCTTTCCGATATTTTCCCATACTGGAGATATCTTAGCACAAAATGTGGTGTTAGGCAAACACATTTTATGAAGTCAGCACAGTATCTAGTGTTTCCGCCAGGATCTCCATGGCGTTTCTCATCTCCTCCACCGTGTTGGTCTGGGCCCCCGCCTCCACCAGCAGGGTCTTTGGCGTTACATGCATGTTGTAGCGGTAGCTCTTAAGATAGATCCGCCTGGTAAATCCCGGATACTTCTGCGCCGCCAGCTGCATCTGGAGGGAGAAGGCCAGATTGTCTTCTATGTAGGGATTCTTCAGATACTCAATGGGACCGTTGGCCTTAGTCCGGCTCATACCATTGAAGAACATGATCTGGGCCGTGGGTTTCCCATTGATCTCCTCCACCAGGTGGGTGGAATCTCCCACGCCGTCCCGGTGCAGGTCGATCACCACTTCGATACTGGGGTTCTCCTTAAGGATCTTCTCAACCTCCGGAAGAGCCAGCTCGTAGGCCCGGCTCCGGTCCAGCTTCCCGTCGATAAGATCGTAGACGCCTTTGTGATGAAGGGTGGGAATCTGATAGGTCTCATTCAGAAGCTGCGCCAGATACTCTCCCACGCCCACAATGGTATCACTTTCTTCCCCTTTCCTGGAATCCGCGAAGGCCTCCTGGGAGTGGGTATGATAGATCAGCACCTTAGGGCCCTCCCCGGACTGGTCGATGGTTAAGTCTTTCCCCAGCAGAGTCTGGGCGTTCAGCTGCTCCGGATCCACCGACGTACTACTGTCCACCGTATAGAAATGCCCCATCAGATAATCAAAATCCTTCAGTTTCTCCAGGGAGATATCCGGTTTCTTTGCTGTCCCGTCTGTCTGAACGGCTTCATCCGCCTTATTCTCATCCCCGGCCTGACGGGACAGGATCATCTCATAGGTCTCCCGGTCCTCCACTGCCACATCCGTTGGCGCCTTCTCTTCTATGTAGCGCTCCAGAGGCATCAGATCCCCTGCCGCCCGAAGGACCCACCGGGAAGGCGTGACCGCCTCCCCGTCCCTGCAGTAGGCAAAACCGGCAAGGTACATCTCCTCTGTCCGGTGTCCAAGAAACCGGTTTATCTCCAGCCGGACCTCCTCCGGCAGACGGATCTTTATATGAAATCCCGCATACAGGATCAAAATCCCAAGGACCAGGACCATCAGCACCTGGCTGACCCTTCTCTGAAACAACTCCAACCACTTCACTCCGCTCAAACGCCTGGCCCCGGAAAATCTCCGGACAGGTTTTCATATTTGTGTCTTAACACTATATGATGTGACTCCCCGGGATATGTGCATGTCCCACAGGGAAAATGCAGGTTCAGGCTTCCTTCGCTTTCCCGGAAAACAGAAGATTCAAAGCTTCCGATAAGGTATAGCTGATCCGTCTGATGGTATCGTCAATATCCTTGGGCGTCACAAACAGCCCGTTCAGATGCGGGGAGATCAGTTCCCGCACCAGGTCATATTTTTCCGCCGCAGTGTAACCCTGCAGTACAACGCCCACCCCCCGCAGCGCTTCCGAGGTCTCCAGCGCCGCGATCAGATTTTCCATGGTGTCGTTGACGATCGTGGCCGCATCCACCACCGTGGGGATCCCAATGGCGATCACCGGAACCCCCACCGTTTCCCGGGTCAGCCCGCCTCTGTGGTTGCCCACCCCGGAACCAGGGCTGATCCCGGTGTCCGAGATCTGGATCGTCCGGTTGAGACGCCGGGAACTTCTGGCCGCCAGGGCGTCCACCGCGATGATCACGTCCGGCTCGGTCTCCGCCACCACCCCGCGGACGATCTCCACGGTCTCCATGCCCGTCTGCCCCATGACTCCCGGCACGATGGCGCTCACCAGGCGCGCCTGCTCCTCGCCCATGGCGTATTTTCCGTACTCTTTCACGATATGCCTGGTGATGTTCAGATTGTCCACCACCAGCGGACCAAGCGCATCCGGCGTCACTTTCCGATTTCCCAGGCCCACCACCAGCACAGAGAGATCCTCCTTGTCACATTTCAGGAAGCCTGCCAGGAACTTTGCCAGTTCCACAGAGATCTCCCTGTGATATTCCTCGTCAGGCACTGCCATCTCCGGCGCCTCCATGGTAATGTAGGTGCCCACCGGCTTGCCCATCGCCTTCGCTCCATTTTCCGTCTCGATCCGGACCCGGGTGATCCGGATCTCCCGCTCCTCATCATAATCCTCCTCCAGTACAACCCCCTGGATCTCCACATGATCTGACTCGAACCGCTCCTTCTGCTCCAGCGCCAGATCCGTCCTGATACTGTATTTCTCGATCATCCCATCAACCTCACTGAACCTTAAGTCTCACTGCCGCCATTTCCGCCTTTTACCCATGGCGCGCAGCGCTGCTGACAACATCAGTTTTTGCAATATTTTGAGAAATATGTATTGACAGAACCTAAACCTTGGAATAAAATAAATTCGTATGTTTCGTTAGAACGTCCGTGTCCGGCTCTAACGAACTGGAAATCGAGAGAATCGAAATATAGATATTGGAGGTGGACGAGTTGGCTAATATCAAATCTGCGAAGAAGAGGATTTTGGTAAACGAAACAAAAGCGGCTAGAAACAAAGCGATCAAATCCAGAGTTAAAACCTCTGTAAAGAAAGTAGAAGCTGCTGTTGCAGAGAAGAACGCCGAGGCGGCAAAAGAAGCGCTGAAGGCAGCGATCGTGGAGATCGACAAAGCTGGAACCAAAGGTGTTTATCACAAGAATACCTGCTCCAGAAAGATTTCCCGCTTAACAAAAGCAGTAAACGGAATCGCTTAAGAGCATAGACAAAAACAGCCATTTACCGTCATGGCTGTTTTTTATTGTTCAATTGAGGACGTAGCCTTTTGTAAAAAGGCTACGTCCTCAATTGACGTTTACGGTGTACCAAAATGACAATTGGGGTGTACCCAAATGCATTTTAGGGTGTACCAAAATGAACTTTATTCCAGTTTTGAATACCCGAAACTATTAACCAAAGCCTCTACTCTGCTGCCTTCTTTGCACATCGGACACTCGTGAGGATCATAAGCGCGATAGTCCGGCACGTCTTTACTGGTAAAAATGGTTTTGATCTCCATACCTGCAATCTTTGTAACTGCGCTGAAGATCGCACAAATCCCACACACAGTCCCGCCATAATATAAAACGGACTCTATCGCCCTGCTGATCGTTTTTCCTGTAGTAACAGATGCAGCCAGGATCAAAACCTGTTGATTCTTCACCATCCTCTGTTTATTATCCCGGAACATGATCTGCCCAAATGTATTGAATTCCGGCGTCACCACGGAAATGTTATTCCCAGCGCTTAAAGACATCCTGTTAGAATCTGCCAGCTGCTCCGCCAGAAACGTCCCGATCACTTCCGTTTCATCCAGACAAACGATCGTATTTACAAATGTATTTGTCAGATACTCAGCCGCCAGTTCTTTTGCGGTTTCTCTTGAATTATTATGTCTCGTTTTTACTGTAGACATATCAATATACGTATTCAAGTGAGAATTACTGGTGGCAAAATGTCCTTTCAAAATCTTGATTCGCGCCTTTGGGTTCTTCGCCGAGCGCAGGTCTTCTAATCTTTCATCCATTTTCATCACTCCTCCCTTGATCTACTTGGCTGTTTCTTGTTTCCGTAAACACTGTTTTTTATATTTTATCATACTACTCATACAAATTCAGTATATTTTTCTGCATTTAGGTACACCCTAAAACGCATTTGGGTACACCCCGAATCGCAATTGAGGACGTAGCCTTTTTGCAAAAGGCTACGTCCTCAATTAAATAAAAATATTCCCTAGTTATTGATCAGCTTATCAGAATCGCTCCAGCTGTAAAGGCTTCTTACTTCTTTGCCCACCTTCTCGGAAGCGTGTTCGCTGGCCAGCTTTCTCATAGCGCGGAAGTGTGCCTGTCCGCCTGCCGGAGACATATCCAGCAGGAACTCTTTTGCGAAAGAGCCGTCCTGGATGTCTGCCAGGATCTTCTTCATGGTCTTGCGGGTCTCCTCGGTGATGATCTTCGGTCCAGTAATATAATCACCGTACTCAGCAGTATTGGAAATAGAGTATCTCATTCCTGCGAAGCCGGACTCATAGATCAGATCTACGATCAGCTTCATCTCATGTACACACTCAAAGTATGCGTTTCTCGGGTCATATCCGGCCTCTACCAGAGTGTCGAAGCCTGCCTGCATCAATGCGCAGACGCCGCCGCACAGAACTGCCTGCTCTCCAAAGAGGTCTGTCTCGGTCTCGGTGCGGAAGGTGGTCTCCAGAACGCCCGCTCTTGCTCCGCCGATGGCCAGTGCATATGCCAGTGCGGTATCCAGCGCTTTGCCTGTGTAATCCTGCTGAACCGCTACCAGACACGGTGTTCCTTTTCCTGCCAGGTACTCGCTTCTTACGGTGTGCCCGGGAGCCTTCGGCGCGATCATGGTAACATCTACATTAGCCGGAGGTAGGATCTGTCCGAAGTGGATGCAGAATCCATGTGCGAACATCAGCATATTTCCTTCTTCCAGGTTCGGCTCGATATCCTTTTTGTAAAGCTCGGTCTGTTTCTCATCATTGATCAGGATCATGATGATATCCGCCTGCTTTGCAGCCTCAGCTGCTGTGTAAACCTTCAGGCCCTGCGCCTCAGCCTTCGCCCAGGATTTACTTCCTTCGTAAAGGCCTACGATCACGTCGCATCCGGACTCTTTCAGGTTCAGCGCATGGGCGTGTCCCTGGCTGCCGTAGCCGATAACCGCGATCTTCTTTCCTTCCAGTAAAGATAAATTACAATCTTCCTGATAATAAATTCTTGCTGCCATTTCAATCATTCCTCCTAAACTTGTGAAATAAATTTTATATAAACAGCGGCAGGGTCCTCCTGTCTCCATTTAATGCTACAGCTTCTTGATATTCCCCTCCTGGTCGATCAGGGTAACGTCCCCGATGCCACGCTTCAGTCCGGTGATGCCGGTCCTGGCAAGCTCCAGGATCTCATAGCCCTCCAGAAGATTTAAGAAGGCGTCCAGCTTGGACTGGGTTCCGGTCAACTCCACGATCAGAGATTCCTTCTCCACGTCTACGATCTTTGCCCGGAAAATGTCCGCCACCGATATGATCTCCGCCCGCTCTGAACGGTCCGCCCGGATCTTCGCCATGATCAGCTCGCGGTATACGGAATCTGCCGGATCCAGAACCTTGATCTCGATCACGTCCTCCAGCTTGCGCACCTGCTTCTCGATCTGGGACAGGATCAGCTCGTCTCCGCTTGCCACAATGGTGATCCTGGTAAATCTTGGATCTGCCGTCACGCCCGCCGTAATACTGTCAATGCTGTATCCTCTCCTGCTGAAAAGCCCGGATATCCGGCTGAGTACGCCGGGGTTATTGTCAACCAACAATGAATAAACTCTTTGCATATGGCACCTCTCTTTCAGATTATTTCAAAAACAGAGTGCGTTCTGTTTTTAAATCATAGCAATATTCCCCCTTTTTGTCAAGAGGAACTCCCTATCTTCTTTTAAAAATTCTCAATCCACAAAGGCAAATACCGGTTCTTTTCCTTCCAGTCCTTTAAGGGCCGCCCTTAGCTTCCCCCGCATCTTCTCCCGGTCCCCGGGGAGTTTCCCACGGACCCGCACTTCCAGGAAATCATGAAACCCGTCGTATTCCCCATAGGGAAGCTCCAGAAGCTCCAGCAGCCGGTCTTCTTCCTCCAGATTCTCCCGCTCCGGGGCCGGTATGAAACTTCCCTCCCGGATCTTCTCATACAATGGAGAGCTTCTGTGAAGAAACAGGGAGAAATTCACGATCCGCTCCGGCCCGGTCCGGTTGAAGAACTCTGCCGTCGCCTCTGCATTTTCCCTTCCCCGGCCCTGCCCGGCGATCCCGGTCATCATATGGGCGTCATAGACAAGCCCTGCCGCTTTCAGCCGTCCGATGGCGTCATAGGCCTGAGAAAGGGTGTGATCCTTCTTCATGAACCGAAGCACGTCATCCAGCCCGGTCTCAATCCCCAGATACAAATGCCGGACTCCTTCCTGGAACAGCTTCTCAAGCTCCTTATCTGATTTCTTTTGTATTCCCGTCACCGTGGCGTCCATATTGACAGTCCTGCACTCGGGAAAATACCGGTGGATCAGGTCCAGGATCTCCAGCAGACGCTCTGTCTCAAGATCAAAGGCATTGCCGTCTCCCAGGAAGATCTTCTCCGGCCTGCCGCCTGCTGCCTGCACCCTCTGCAGTTCTCCCTCGATCTGTTCCAGAGGAAGGATGCGGAACCGCAGATATTTGAACAGCATGCAGAACCGGCACTGGTTGTAGGAGCAGCCCACCATCACCGGCAGCATGAAAGACGCCCGCTCCATGGGCGCTCTGCAGATCTGACCTTCGTATTCCATCCCATCCTTCTCCTTCCTGCCAAAACTCCTTTTCCTGTTATCCCTGCATTCTCTGTAAAGAAGAGAGCAAAGCCTCATAGTTTTCTACAGATGCCGGAACAAACACCTTCTTCGTAAACTCTTCTCCGCCTGCTCTTTGAACCAGACAGGAAACCTCACATCCTCCCGCCCTTTCCCGCAGTTTTCTCACCTGTGTCACTTCATTCCCATAATCTTTCGCGCCTCCGGAAGCCATTACTCTCTCCACCGCCCGGTTCCGGCGGATCTCCCGCAGCGCTTTGGCCGTTTTCCAGACATCTTCCAGATATGCCAAAGGATTCCCTCCATGGTAGCCTCCTATGGGGCCTGCCTCTGTAAACTTCTGGAAAGCGGGCATTGTATAATCAAACAGATAAATCCTTCCCCACTCGTCTCTTACAAAGACACAGAGCAATCCCTGGCTTCGGATCCCAATCTGATGTGCGCAGACCACAAGAGCCACAGTGATCCCCACCACCGCCCCAAGCAGAAATCCCGCCCGGGTCTGAACCGGCAGATAAATACTGATTATGCTCAGACCGATGACCAACAGGAACGCGGTCAAAAAAACCGCTGCCAGACAGAAAAACCGCAGCCGCACAAAACGGTCCGCTCCAGCCTCCTCCTGTTCCCACACATAGAACCCGGTGCTTCCATAGATATCTCTCGGTCTATAAGAAGCATACGGATCTTTCGGTCTTTGTCTCCTGCCATATTCCGTCAATCTCATCATTTTACTTTCTTTCCGTAAAATACCAGTCCCACTACCCCAGGACCTGCATGGGTCCCAATGCTGGGGCTTACGTCATTGATCACCACATTCGTAAACCCAAGCTCTTCCACCTGGCCTGCCACCAGCTTTGCATCCTCCAGGCAGTCTCCATGGATCACGGCCACCGTCCGGTCCTTCCCAAACCGCTCCAGATCCAGGGATTCCTCCATCTTTGTCACCAGAGTCTTCAGGGCTTTCTTCCTTCCCCGCACAGTGCCTGCGGATTCCAGCTTTCCTTCCGCCGTCACCGTGAGAAGCGGCTTGATGTTGATCATGCTTCCCACCACTGCCGTAGTTTTGGAAACTCTTCCGCCCCGCTGCAGATGGTGCAGGTCGTCCACGGTAAACCATACATTTACATGGTCCCTTTCTTCCTCCAGCACTTTCAGCACTTCCTCCATCCCTTTTCCTTCCCGGCGAAGGAACGCCGCCCGCATCACGGACACGCCCTCTCCCAGAGATGCGTTCAGGGAATCAAACACCCGGATCTTCCGGTCCGGATATTCTTCTGCCAGGTCTCTTGCCACCACCTGCACATTGCCGCAGCTTCCGCTGAGGGCGCTGGAAAATGCTACATGAAGGATGTCTTTGCCTTCCTTTAGGATCTTCTCAAATTTCTCCCGGATCACCTCCGGATTATTGGCCATAGACTTGGGCAGCTCGCCCTTGCGCATGGTCTCGTAAAATTCCCTAGGCTCCATATTCAGCTCATCCCCGTACACCGTCTCTCCAAACATATAATACTGGGGGATCACAGGGATCTCATACTCTCTCAAAAATTCTACCGGAACATCGGAATTCGAGTCCGTAGTCAGCACATACTCTGCCATTTGCTTCTCCTCCTTTTTTCTCTGCTACTCATTATAGCTCACATCATAGAGATCATCAAATGGAATCTTTGTATTCACGATCTTCAGCACCCTGGCCGTCCGGTCGATCCTGGAGACCATCCCGGTCACTTTCAGGTATTCTCCCTCCCGGAAATAAACCGCCGTCACCACATCCTGAACACGGATCTGCCGCAGCCTCCGATCCAGCCGCTCCTGGTAATCTTCAGAAAATTCCACTTTTGGCACTACAATCTTCTCTTTCCTTCGAAGGGCCGCTGGATAACCCTTCAGCGCCGCAAAGGGGAGGAACTGCTTGGCCCGCTCTTCTCTGCTCATCTTAACTCTCTCCACTTTTATGTCCTCCAATCTGCAGATTTCTCTCCCTCGTAGTTGCCCCCTTCTGCAGGTTCATTCCTTTCAGGACCGCATTTTTCCCGTATTTATCCTTAATATCCAGCACCGCTTTCTGCAGCCGCCTCTCCCGTTCTTCCTCCATGGGATCGGAGAACAGGTCATACTGGCGATAGGCCTCATCCCTCACCCGGCAGCAGGTCAGCGTCATCCGCCGCACCGGAAGCCTCTGATCCACTATCCTTTCATAGAGCGCCTCTGCGGCTGCCACCAGCCGTGTCCCGGAACTGGTGGCCGTCTCAAGAGAAACCGTCCCGTGGGCCGGCTTCTCCCCCAGCCGGTTGGAGTAACCCACATGAAGAGTCAGTCCGTCTGTGACCAGATCCTTCTCCACCAGTTCCAGGCTCAGAAGGTCTGCCATCTCCTTTACCACCAGCTTCCCCTCCTGGAAATCATAATCCCTGGGAAGCACCTGGCCGCTGCCCACAGAATTGGTCCTGGGCGTGTAAGCTTTGATATCCCCGATGGTCACCGGCTCCCTTCCCCAGGCATGATCGATGAGAAGCTCTGCGTCAACCCCAAAGAGATGGTACAAAAGATCCTCCTCTGCCTGCGCCACTTCCTTCATGGTCCGGATCCCCACAGATTCCAGCCGCGCGGCAATCCCTTTTCCCACCCGCCAGAAGTCGGTCAACGGGCGGTGCTCCCAGAGAGTCTCCCGATAGAACTCTTCTGTCAGTTCTCCGATGTGATCCTCCACGTGCTTGGCTGTGATATCCAGCGCGATCTTGGCAAGATACAGGTTGGTCCCGATCCCTGCCGCAGCCGTGATCCCCGTCGTCCTATACACATCCTCCATCATCCTCCCCGCCAACTCCTTGGCAGTCATCCGGTACATGGACAGATAATCCGTCACATCCAGGAAGACCTCATCAATGGAATACACATGGATATCCTCCCTGGACACATACTTCAGATAGACAGCATAGATTTCCGCAGAGACATCAATGTACAGCTTCATCCGGGGCGGGGCGATCACATATTCGATCCCCTTGGGGATCTCAAACAGCCGGCAGCGCCCCGGCACCCCAAGGGCCTTCATGGCAGGCGATACCGCAAGGCAGATGGTCTTCTCCGTGCGCTCCGGATCCGCCACCACCAGATTTGCCGTCATGGGATCCAGCCCCCGCTCCCGGCATTCTACGGAAGCGTAAAAGGATTTCAGGTCGATACAGAGATAACTTCTCTCCAAATCATCACCTCCAAAATAGAACATATGTTCTATTTCTATATCCTATCACAGATCTGATTTCTATTCAATGCCTGAGCTGAAACTTCCTGAAATTGTTAAAATCCCTCATGCTTTTTCACATGAGGGATTCATCCACTCCGGGATACTGAGAGTCTTTTTAACCAATTTCAAACAGATAAAAATTATATGGCAGCAATCCGGGCAAAACCTGAATTACTGCCATACTATACAGAATTAATTCCATTCAGAAATGGATCCGTTCTTCCTAGAACTTCCCAGCTTTCGCTGCTTCCTCAATGGAAACCGCAACAGCTACCGTCATACCAACCATCGGGTTGTTGCCGGCGCCAATAAGGCCCATCATCTCTACATGAGCCGGTACAGAAGAAGATCCTGCGAACTGCGCATCAGAGTGCATACGTCCCATGGTATCGGTCATACCGTAGGAAGCCGGTCCTGCCGCCATGTTGTCCGGGTGAAGGGTACGTCCGGTACCACCGCCGGAAGCAACGGAGAAGTACTTCTTTCCTGCCTCTACACATTCCTTCTTATAGGTTCCTGCAACCGGATGCTGGAAACGGGTGGGGTTGGTGGAGTTTCCGGTGATGGAAACGTCTACGCCCTCTTTCCACATGATGGCAACGCCCTCG
>NZ_DBGCJQ010000060.1:0-7290 GCF_048354975.1 Massilistercora timonensis
TGCCTCATACAATCTGGAAGAACTGACACAGGAAATGAAAACCCTGGGGGAGAAGCCCTTCCGGGCCAGACAGATCTATGCCTGGCTCCATCAGAAGCTGGCGGGGGATTTCCAGGAGATGACGGATCTCTCCAAAGCCTTAAGGGAACGGCTTGAGGCAGGCTATGAGATCCGGAAGATGGAGCCGGTGGCCCATCTCATCTCAAAGAAGGATCCCACGGAGAAATTTCTCTTTGAGCTTGAGGACGGCAACCAGATCGAGAGCGTGCTGATGAAGTATAACTACGGCAATTCCGTCTGTATCTCATCCCAGGCGGGCTGCCGGATGGGGTGCCGGTTCTGCGCCTCCACCATCGGCGGACTGAACCGCGCTCTGACGACCTCAGAGATGCTGCGTCAGATCTATCAGATCCAGAAGATCACAGGAGAGCGGGTCTCAAACATCGTGGTGATGGGGACGGGAGAGCCGCTGGATAACTATGACAATTTCCTTAAGTTCATCCATATGGTAAGCGACGCCAACGGGCTTAACATCAGCCAGCGCAATATCACAGCCTCTACCTGCGGGCTTGTGCCCCAGATCCACCGGCTGGCCGGAGAAGGTCTGCAGATCACTCTGGCCCTGTCTCTCCACGGTTCTACCCAGGAGAAGCGTGAGAAACTCATGCCCATCGCCCGGAAATATAAGCTTTCGGAAGTGCTGGCGGCCTGCGACGACTATTTTGACAAGACGGGACGGCGGATCACATTTGAGTACAGTCTGGTGAAGGGAGTCAACGATACGGATGAAGACATTGCCCATCTGACCGGGATCCTGAAGCCCAGGAACTGCCATCTCAACCTGATCCCGGTGAACCCCATCAGAGAGCGAGATTTCCAGCGCCCGGACAGGGAAAATGCCCTGGAATTCAAAAATAAACTTGAAAAAAACGGAATTAATGTTACTATAAGAAGGGAAAGAGGCTCCGACATTGACGGGGCCTGCGGCCAGTTGAGGAGACGGTATCAGACCGTACAAAAGGAGAACTAGATGAAACTATACGCGAAAACCGACGTGGGAAGAAAGCGGGAGATCAATCAGGATTATGTATATGTGACGGATAAGCCTATCGGGCCTTTCCCCAATCTTCTTGTGGTCGCCGATGGAATGGGCGGACACAAAGCAGGGGATTTCGCTTCCAAATACACGGTAAAGGTATTGCGGGAAGAGCTGGAGAGCACCTCACTGGATAAACCGGAAGAGATCTTAAGAAATGTGGTGACCAAGGCGAATCATGAACTGATCCGGGCGGCCCACACGGATGTGAAGCTGGAAGGGATGGGGACCACCCTGGTGGCAGGGACGGTCATCGGCAATACCCTTTATTTTGCCAATGTAGGAGACAGCCGTCTCTATCTCATCAACGATAAGATCCGCCAGCTGTCCAAAGACCATTCGCTGGTAGAGGAGATGGTGCGGCTTGGAGGCATTAAGGCGGAAGAGGCCAAGAATCATCCGGATAAGAATATCATTACAAGAGCCATTGGTGTGAAAGAAGATGTGGAGGCCGATATCTACGAGTACCGGCTGAAAAAGGGTGACATCATCCTGATGTGCACAGACGGGCTCAGCAACATGGTGGAAGATGAAGATATGTTTGATATTGTAAAAGGAGCCAGGGATATCGTGGAGGCGGTGCTGATGCTGATCGAGAAGGCAAACAGCAACGGCGGAAGAGATAACATAGGGGTTGTCATGGCGGAGCCGCTGGCGGACGAGGTGAGTAGTACATGGTAAAAGACGGGATTTTTCTTGGAAAGAGATATGAGGTATTAAGTAAGATCGGCGCAGGCGGTATGGCGGATGTCTACAAGGGAAGGGACACCAAGCTGAACCGTTTTGTGGCCATCAAGGTGTTGAAGAAGGAGTACCGGGAGGACGAGGATTTTGTGCGTAAATTCCAGTCCGAGGCCCAGGCGGCTGCCGGACTTATGAACCCTAATATTGTAAATGTATACGACGTAGGAGAAGACAGGGGCCTCTATTACATGGTCATGGAGCTGGTAGAGGGCATCACCCTGAAGGATTATATTGAGCGGAAGGGAAGGCTGTCTCATAAGGAAGTGATCAGCATTGCCATCCAGATGTGCACCGGAATCGGCGCGGCCCATGCGGCAGGCATCATCCACAGGGACATTAAGCCTCAGAATGTGATCATTTCCAGGGACGGGAAGGTGAAGGTAACGGATTTTGGCATTGCCAAGTCAGTGACCTCCAACACCATCAGTTCCAATGCCATGGGCTCGGTCCACTATACCTCTCCGGAACAGGCCAGAGGCGGATTCAGTGACGCCAAGAGCGATATCTATTCCATTGGTATCACTCTTTTTGAGATGGCTACCGGGCAGGTGCCTTTTGACGGAGATTCTACCGTATCTGTGGCAATCAAACATCTGCAGGAGGAGATCACGCCTCCGTCGGAACTGGTTCCGGACATCCCCTACAGTCTGGAGCAGATCATCCTGAAATGTACGCAGAAAAATGCAGAGAGAAGATATAAGAGTACCGAAGAGCTGATCCGGGACCTGAAGAGATCCCTGGTGGATCCGGAAGGAGACTTTGTTATCATTCCGCCTCTTCGCAATGCAGATACGGTCATCATCACCGATGAGGAACTGGACGATATCCGCAGCAATTATGACGAGGATGAGGACGGGTATGATTCAGACGAGTACGGCGAAGACGACGGGTGCGATGGGGATGAGTATGAGTACGACGACGAGTACGGTGAGGACGAGTACGAGGACGATGAGGATGACTACCGGGGACGGCGCAGAGGGCGCAAGGGTTCAGAGGAAGTCAACCCGCGGATGAACAAAGTCATGAAGATCCTGATGATCGTAGTGGCGGTGATCATCGTATTTATCATTATCTTTGCCATCGGCCGGGCAGCCGGGATCTTCAAGACCTGGGGGCCGGGGCTTGTGACAGAAGAGTCTGAGAGCAAAGTGAAAGTTCCCTCGGTTGTAGGCATGACAGAGGAAGAAGCCAAGGAAGCCCTGAATGAAAAGGGACTTGGCATCAAGGTAAGCTATGCGGAGTCCGATAAATATGAGAAGGGCTTAGTCTGTGAGCAGAACCCGGAGGAAGGCGAGCGGGTGGATAAGAACACCCGGGTAGAAGTGGTAGTGAGCTCCAAGCTGGTAGGCGAGGAGATCACAGTGCCGGATGTGTCGGGCAGAGATGAGTCAGAGGCTCAGAAGATGCTGGAGGATGAGGGCCTGAAGGTGGGCACTTCTGAATTTGTCTTCAGCGATGAGTACGATGAGGGACAGGTGATCGGGACGACCCCGGCGGCCGGTTCCAAAGTGGGAAAAGAGACTCAGGTGATCATGCAGGTGAGCAAGGGCACTGAGAAGAAGACCGTGCCCAATGTAGTGGGCAAAAAAGACGGAACAGCCCAGAGCGCCATCGAGAGCGCAGGACTGAAAGTAGGAAAGGTTACTTACCAGTATGATGACAGTACCGGCAAAGGTCTGGTCATCTCCCAGAGTGTGAAGGGCGGAGAGAAAGTGAAGCCGGATACCAGCATCGATCTGGTGGTGAGCAACGGACCAAAGCCGGAGGAAAAGATTTCTGTGAAGAGCTTCGTTAGACAGTCAGAATCAGCCCTGATCCAGTGGGCGAATTCGAATGGATTAGAGATATCCTGCGTGGGAGAGGAATACGATGACGGCTTTGAGCTTGGCGACATCACTTTTCAGAGCCCGTCTTCAGGAAAGGTTTCAAAAGGGACTACGATCCGGTATAAGGTAAACGTCGGATCACAAAGTTCCGGAGATGATGAGGAAACTTCTGACAGTGAGGACGAAGAATAACAGGACGAGGTTATGCAGGGTAAGATCATAAAAGGAATTGCCGGATTCTACTACGTTGACGTAGCAGGATCCGGTGTTTATGAATGCAAGGCCAAGGGGATCTTCCGCAAGGAGAAGATCAAGCCCCTGGTGGGAGACAATGTAGAGATCGAGGTGCTGGATGAGGCGGAGAAGACCGGGAACATCATGGAGATCCTGCCCCGGAAGAATGAACTGATCCGTCCGGCGTCCGCCAATGTAGACCAGGCGCTGGTGGTATTCGCAGTGACAAAGCCGGCGCCCCATTTCTATCTTCTGGATCGGTTCCTGGTGATGATGGAGATCCAGGAGATCCCGGTGATCCTCTGTTTCAACAAAGAAGATATCGGAGAAGAGGAAGAGATGGAAAAGCTGCGGGAGATCTATGAAGGGTGCGGGTATCCCTGCCTTTTTATCAGCGCCCGTAAGGAGAGGAATATTGATGAAGTAAGAAAGCTGCTTCAGGGGAAGACCACAGTGATCGCCGGGCCCTCCGGCGTAGGCAAGTCCTCTCTTATCAACCGGCTGCAGCCGGAGGCCAACATGGAGACCGGGGCGGTGAGCCGCAAGATCGAGAGAGGGAGGCATACCACCCGGCATGCGGAGCTTTTCCCCATCGACGGGGAGTCCTATATCATGGATACGCCGGGATTCAGCTCCCTGCATCTGCCGGAGATCGAGAAGGAAGAACTGAAGTATTATTTCCCCGAATTTGCCCCCTATGAAGGGAAATGCCGGTTCCAGGGCTGTGATCACATCCATGAGCCGGACTGTGCGGTAAAGGCGGCGGTGGAGGAAGGGAAGATCCACCCGGTCCGCTACGGGGATTATCAGGATATGTATCAGGAACTAAAGGACAGAAGGAGGTACTAAAGCGTATGGACTATATCTTATCGCCGTCGATCCTGTCGGCGGACTTCAAGGTGCTGGGAGAGCAGATGAAGGCGACAGAGGAAAACGGAGCTACTTATCTGCATTTTGACGTGATGGACGGCATGTTTGTCCCCAGCATTTCCTTTGGGATGCCGGTGCTGAAATCCATCCACGATGCCACTGGCCAGGTGATGGACGCCCATCTTATGGTGCAGGAGCCTATCCGGTATGTGGAGGCTTTTAAAGAGGCGGGAGCCCATATCGTGACCGTTCATCTGGAGGCCTGCGAGGATGTGGGGGCGACTCTTGGGAAGATCCACGACTGTGGGATGAAGGCGGGACTTTCCATCTGTCCGGAGACACCGGTGTCTGCGGTGGAACCCTTTCTGCCACAGATCGAGATGCTTCTGATCATGAGTGTCCATCCGGGATTCGGAGGGCAGAAATTCATCCCGGAATCCCTGGACAAGATCCGGGAGGCAAGGCAGAAGATCCAGGCAGGCGGCTATAACATCGACATCCAGGTGGACGGAGGGATCTATCTTACCAACGTCCGGGAGGTTCTGGATGCAGGAGCCAATATCATCGTGGCCGGTTCCGCGGTGTTCAAAGGAGATCCGGGAGAAAACACAAAGGCATTTATGGAGATATTAAGAAGTTATGAGTAAGAGAATCGTGATCGTAAGCGGCGGGAAATTAGAGGAAGAATTTGTCCTCTCCCTGCTTACAAAAGAAGAAAATCAGAATATCATCGGGGTGGATAAGGGGATGGAATTCCTCTACCGTCACCAGATCATGCCCAGCTACATTGTAGGGGATTTTGACAGCGTAAGCCGGGAGATCGGAGATTATTACCGCAATGAGACGAATGTGCCCATAAGGGAATATAACCCGGTCAAAGACGCCTCGGATACGGAGATCGCCATAAGGCTTGCCATGACTCTGGGAGGCCGGGAACTTCTGATCCTGGGAGCCACCGGCGGGAGGATCGATCACCTGTGGGCCAATGTCCAGTCCCTGATGATCCCCTTCAAGGCCGGGGTTGACGCCAGGATCCTGGACGAGCAGAACCGGATCCGCCTGATCCACGGCGATGTGACGCTGAAGAGATCCGAGGCCTACGGCCCTTATTTCTCCGTGTTCCCCCTGGGGGAAG
Organism: Massilistercora timonensis; assembly: GCF_048354975.1. Taxonomy (NCBI): domain Bacteria; kingdom Bacillati; phylum Bacillota; class Clostridia; order Eubacteriales; genus Massilistercora; species Massilistercora timonensis. The sequence continues at coordinate 5,906 of NZ_DBGCJQ010000060.1, forward strand.
TGATCTATGGATTCAATATCTCCGGGGCGAAGTATCCGCTGGAGGACCATATCCTGACGCCCTATGACAGCCTGTGCGTCAGCAACCAGTTCGAGGAGGAGGAAGTGACTATCTCCGCGCCCGGCGGGACGGTGATCCTGATGGAGACAAGAGATAAGAAAGTTGAGTCGATTTAGATATGGAACAGGAAAAGCAGCCCATCGTGTGAGGTGGGCTGCTTTTTGTCTTAGAAAAAATTAAAGCAAAGGAATACCTGATTTCAGGATAGAGATCCAGTTGCTTTTGGCATACAGGAAGCGGATTATTGTCACCTGGTTCTCTTCTACCACATAAAAAGCAAGATAGTTTTTTATCTGTATGAAGCGGATTCCCCAGGAAGACAGCAGTCTATCTTCTACGACAGGATGTTCTGCGGGAAACGGCAGCAAGGCATTGATCTTCTGATCCGTTTCTTCTAAAAGATCGTCAGCGGCTTTGGGATTTTTCAGGACGAATTCAATATAATCGGCAGCCTGGGATATATCCCGCTGTGCAACGCTTGTGATATGCAGATTGTAACTCATCGTTTGCGGCGGCTCCTGATCTCTGCCATAGCTTCAGAGAATGGGCGGGTTTTCCCGGCGGCAAGATCATCCATGCCTTCCTGGAGAAGTCCGTATAATTCACAACGGCCTGCCAGTTGTTCATATGCCTCAATGCTCATAACGGCAAGATCTCCTTTGCCGTTTTTGGTAATGAAAACAGGCTCCGCATAATCATGGCAGAAAGTGGAAATTTCGTTATAGCTGTTGCGCAGATCTGCGCTTGAACGGATATTTGGCATAATGGCACCTCCTTTATAAAGAAATTATAACCGAATTTCTTTATATTTACAATATATGTATGCAATTTATTATCAGACCAATTTAGAATATTCCATAGTTTAGAGGAGTCCTTCTATTGAGAGATTGTAAGTACTGTGATATAATTCAACTGTTGTAGTGGAAGAGAAAAAACAAAGGAGAAGTAAAGATATATGAAATTAGGAATCGTAGGCCTTCCCAACGTGGGGAAGAGTACATTATTTAATTCGCTGACCAAGGCCGGAGCAGAGTCCGCCAACTATCCTTTCTGCACTATCGACCCCAATGTGGGCGTGGTGACTGTGCCGGACGAGAGGCTCAACGTGCTGGGAGAGATGTACCACACCAAGAAGATCATCCCGGCAGCCATTGAATTCGTGGATATTGCGGGCCTGGTGAAGGGCGCTTCCAAGGGGGAGGGCCTGGGAAATCAGTTTCTGGCCAACATCCGGGAGGTGGATGCCATCGTCCATGTGGTGCGCTGCTTTGAGGACAGCAATATCGTTCATGTGGACGGGAGCATCAACCCGCTGCGGGATATTG
>NZ_DBGCJQ010000061.1:0-68510 GCF_048354975.1 Massilistercora timonensis
GAAACGGAGCTGAGATCTGGGAGAAGATCACAGCAGCTTTCGAGGAAGAGTATGATTGCGAAGTAGAACTGGAGCTTTCTTCCGAGCTTGATCAGGTTCTGACAAAAGAGATCCAGAACGGAGATGTTCCGGACGTTGTTTACTACAACCTGGGTCAGGAGAGCGGATTCACAGAGACCATGCTGAAAGAGGAAGCAGTAGCTGACATTTCAGATGTTTTCGATGATGAGCTGAAGGGCAAGATGGTAGAAGGTATCCTGGATGGTACCGCAGCTCAGCCGTATGGAGACGGCAAGATCTACCTGGCTCCTATCTTCTATACACAGACCGGTTTCTGGTACAATGCGACACTGGTTGGTGAAGGAAAAGAATACGAAGTACCGACCACATGGGATGAGTTCTTCGAACTTGGCAAGCAGGCTAAGGCAGACGGAAGAGCCCTGTTTACCTATCCTCAGCCGGGATACTTTGATGCAACCATGTATGCAATGCTGGCTCAGGCAGGCGGAACAGACTTCTACAACAACGCGCTGACCTATGATGAGAACACCTGGACTTCTGACGAAGGAAAGAAAGTTCTTGACACCATCGCAACACTGGTATCTTCTGACAACCTGTGGGCAGACACCGTATCCAATGCCAATACTGACGGCGGATTCAAGGTTAACCAGCAGGCAGTTATCGACGGCGATGCACTCTTTATGCCGAACGGAAGCTGGGTAGTTGGCGAGATGGCTAACTCCACACCGAGCGACTATGAGTGGGGCGTAATGGGAGTTCCGAAGTGGAGCGCTGACGAGTCTCAGGCTGTTTACACCTTTACAGAGCAGATGTGGATTCCGGCGGATGCACCGAACATTGACCTTGCAAAAGAATTTATCAAGTTCATGTACTCCGACACTGTTGTTGACCTTTGCCTTGCAAACAAGACAACAAACGCTGAGACCGGAGAAGAGTCCGACGCACCGATCGTAGTACCGGTTCAGGGCGCTGCAGAGAAGCTTCCGGAAGGCGTTATTAAGACAAGCTTCCAGACAGGCGACGATGTTGTTGCTGTAACAGGAACATGGGCAACCACAGCTCCGATCGAAGGTCTGGATATGAAAGGTTCCGTATACGGAGCGATCGATTCTGTCAGCACAGGCGATATGAGCGTTGACGAGTGGCAGAAGCAGCTTGTTGATGTTTGGTCACAGTGCGCAGGCGCAATGGAATAAGAAACATAAAAACTGCGAAAGCATTTGTGTGGGAAAACGGTGAGTGATCTGCTCACCGTTTTTCAAAGGAAAGGAGAAATGGTATGAATCAAAAAAAGGCGCAGGGGCGGTTCGTGTTCTGCTGTATAGCGCCGGCTGCCATTCTTGTAACACTCTTTATTTTTATTCCGACGTTCAACGTATTCAGAATGTCGCTGTACCGGATGGGCGGTATCACCAACAAAAAGGAATTTGTTGGCTTCAACAATTTTAAATCCCTGATAGGAGATGAAAATTTCCTGCAGGCTATGCAGAATACGATCGCGATCATTGTACTTGTAACACTGTTCACTATCTTTTTTGCAATTTTATTCGGCGCGATCTTACACCGCGGCAAGTTTAAAGGGAAAAACTTCTTCCGCGTTATCTTTTATATTCCGAATATTTTAAGTATCGTAGTTATCGCCGGTATTTTCGGCGCGATCTACAATCCCAGCACCGGACTTCTTAATACCTTTTTAAGAGCCATCGGGCTGGACTCTCTGGCACACCAGTGGATGGGAGATCAGAAGATCGTACTGTATTCCATCATCTTTGCGCTGGTATGGCAGGCGATCGGTTATTACATGGTTATGTATATGGCCAGTATGGCGGCGATCCCGGAGGATCTTTACGAGGCGGCAGCCCTGGACGGCTCCACCGAGATCCAGATGTTCTTCCAGGTAACGCTTCCGCTGATCTGGAGCAATATCCGGACTACCCTTACTTTCTACATCATCAGTACGATCAACTTGAGCTTCCAGTTCGTTCAGATCATGTCTGACGGCGGTCCCAACGGCCATTCGGAAGTATTCCTGAACTATATGTACAAACAGGCATATGGCGCAGGCGTATATGGCTATGGTATGGCCATTGGCGTAGTGGTATTCCTTTTCTCGTTTGTACTTGCTGCAGTTGTCAATAAGATCACAGACAGAGAAGTTCTGGAATTTTAGAAAGGAGGGCCCAAGGTATGAAAAAGCAGAATCCGGCAACGAAAGCTTTGTTCAAAGTCATCGTATATGCCGCGCTGATCGTTATGACGATCTCCATCATCATTCCTGTAGCATGGGTATTTATGGCCAGCTTCAAGCGGAATGCTGAGTTTATCGGAAAGGGGACCAATCCCTGGGCGCTGCCTGAACAGCTTCAGTGGCAGAACTATGTGACTGCGTTTGTGGATGCGGAGATGGGCAAATTCTTCCTGAACTCTGTCCTCGTAACAGCGCTGTCCCTGGTCCTTCTTCTGGCGATCGCCCTTCCGGCGGCCTATGCGCTGTCCCGGTTTGACTTTAAGGGAAAGAAAATATTAAATATTGCCTTTATGGCAGGTTTGTTTGTAAATGTTAACTATATCGTAGTACCGATCTTCCTGATGCTCTCCGGCGCAAACCGGATGCTGGGAGTGGAGTTTTTCCTGGATAACAGGTTTGTCCTGTCCCTGGTTTATGCGTCCAGCTCCTTATCGTTCTCGATCTACCTGCTGAGCGGATACTTTAAGACACTGCCCAAGGGATATGAAGAGGCGGCCTACATAGACGGATGCGGATACTTTAAGACCATGGTGAAGATCATGATCCCCATGGCAAAACCCAGTATCATCACCGTCATCCTGTTCCAGTTCCTGTCCTTCTGGAATGAGTACATCATCGCATTTACCCTGATGGACGAGAACAGTACGCTGGCTGTCGGACTGAAGAACCTGATGGCAGTGGAGAGGACAGCTACCAACTACGGTATCATGTATGCAGGTCTTGTGATCGTTATGATCCCTGTTCTGATCCTGTATGTATGCGTACAGAAACAGCTGACCAAGGGTATGACGCTTGGCGGACTGAAAGGTTAGGAGGAGAAGAGAATGAGTAATGTTGTAAGAAATGTGATCATGATCATTGTATTTTTCGTTTGTCTCGCCCTGATCTTTGTTGGACAGAAGAATATCAGCGCCACCGGCCTTTGCATGGAGCTTGCCGGGCTGGCGGGATTACTGGTCCTGTTATTCATTTACAATCGCAGATATAAGTAACGACGGAATGTAAGATTGAAAGGAGAACAATGTGAAATCACAGACTAAAGGCAGAGTTACAATTCCAACAGACGTAGATGTGGTGCCGGAGACTCTGGAACTGGTAGAACGCTGGGGCGCGGACGCCATCCGCGACTGCGACGGTACTGACTATCCGGAGGAACTCAAACATGTAGACGCAAAAGTCTACTCCACTTATTATACAACCAGAAAGGATAATGAGTGGGCCAAAGCCAATCCGGATGAGATACAGCAGATGTATATTATGACACCTTTTTATACCGCTGTGGATGAGGAGCTGTCCGTTCATCTGATGGATCATTTGTATCCCGACATGTTAAAGGTAAATGACCGGGATGACATCACAAGATGGTGGGAAGTGATCGACCGCACCACAGGAGAGGTTGTCCCGGCATCCCAGTGGACTTACGACGGAGAGACCGGAAATGTGACTATCCACGGGGCAAAAGCGTTCCACGACTATACGGTCAGCTTCCTGGCCTATATTATGTGGGATCCGGTGCATATGTACAATGCGGTGACCAACGGCTGGACCAACTTTGAGAAGCAGATCACCTTTGATGTGCGCCAGCCCAAGACCCACAAATATTCCATGGAGCGTCTGCGGAAATTTATCGCGGACAACCCACATGTGGATGTGATCCGTTATACTACCTTCTTCCATCAGTTTACCCTGATCTTCGATGAGCTTGCCCGGGAGAAATATGTGGACTGGTACGGATATTCTGCATCCGTGAGCCCCTATATCCTGGAGCAGTTTGAGAAGGAAGTGGGCTACAAGTTCCGCCCGGAATATATCATCGACCAGGGATATATGAATAATACCTATCGTATCCCGTCCAAAGAATTCCGGGATTTCCAGGATTTCCAGAGAAGAGAAGTGACGAAACTGGCCAAAGAGATGGTGGACATCACCCATGAGTGCGGCAAGGAAGCCATGATGTTCCTGGGAGACCACTGGATCGGCATGGAGCCTTTCCTGGATGAGTTTAAAAAAGTAGGACTGGACGCGGTGGTAGGAAGTGTGGGAAATGGAGCCACCTTACGTCTTATCAGCGATATTGAGGGAGTAAAATATACAGAGGGACGGCTTCTGCCGTATTTCTTCCCGGATGTGTTCCACGAGGGTGGAGATCCGGTGAAAGAGGCCAAAGTGAACTGGGTGACGGCAAGAAGAGCCATCCTTAGAAAGCCTATCGACAGGATCGGATACGGCGGTTATCTGAAGCTGGCAATGCAGTTCCCGGAATTCGTTGATTATGTGGAGAGCGTATGCCAGGAATTCCGCACCTTGTATGACAATATCAAGGGGACGACCCCGTATTGTGTCAAGAAGGTGGCTGTGCTGAACAGCTGGGGCAAGATGAGAGCCTGGGGCAACCACATGGTGCATCACGCTATCTACCATAAGCAGAACTATTCTTACGCCGGCATTATCGAGGCGTTAAGCGGCGCGCCCTTTGACGTGCAGTGGCTAAGCTTTGACGATATCCGTAAGGATCCACATGTTCTGGACGATATCGATGTGATCCTGAACGTGGGAGACGCGGACACTGCTTACTCCGGCGGAGAGAACTGGACGGATGAGACCATTATTACCGCAGTGAAGAAGTTTATCTATAACGGCGGCGGCTTCATCGGCGTAGGTGAGCCTGCGGCCCATCAGCACCAGGGGCACTTCTTCCAGCTGGCTACCGTGATGGGAGTGGAGGAAGAGAACGGATTTACCCTGAATGTGGATAAATATAACTGGGAAGAGCACGACCATTTCATCACCGAGGATTGCCAGGGAGAGATCGACTTCGGCGAGGGCAAGAAGAATATCTATGCTTACGAAGGGACCACCATCTTAAAGCAGATCGAGAAGGAAGTGCAGCTTGCGGTCAATGAGTTTGGCAGCGGGCGTACCGTATATATCAGCGGTCTTCCCTACAGCTTTGAGAACAGCAGACTGCTGTACCGTTCCATCCTGTGGGCGTCCCACGATGAGGCGGAAGTGAACAAGTGGTTCAGCACCAACTACAATGTAGAGGTGCACGCTTACGTGAAGAACGGAAAATACTGCGTGGTAAATAATACCTATGAACCGCAGAGTACTACGGTATACCGTGGCGACGGCACCAGCTTCGACCTGGATCTGGAGGCCAACGGAATCTACTGGTACGAGATATGATAGAGCTGCAGCTTTTGATCAAGCCGGTTTCTTCTGCCTGCAACCTGAATTGCAGATACTGTTTCTATAAAGACGAGGCGGCCAAACGTGCCGTCGCGGATCATGGGAAAATGAGCGAAGAGACGATGAGCGCGATCGTGGGGAAAACGCTTGCAGCAGCACAGACCTGTGTGTTCGGCTTCCAGGGGGGGGAGCCGACACTGGCAGGTCTGTCTTTTTATAAGCGGTTTACGCATCTGGTGGAGGAACAAAAGAGACCGGAGCAGAAGGTGGCTTATACCATTCAGACCAACGGGACGGAATTGGACGAGGAATGGTTTGCCTTCCTGAAGGAGAAAGATTTCCTGGTAGGCCTTTCGATGGACGGGGTGAGAAAAACCCACGATGAGAACCGGGTGGACCATAAGGAAGAAGGAACATTCTCCCAGGTTTTCCAATGTGCCCTGAAACTGGAGGAATACAGGATCCCCTTCCATGTGCTGTGCGTGCTGAATGCCCAGACGGCGCCCCGCATTGGAGCCATCTATCGGTTTTTTGGACGCAAAGGCCTGCTGCACCAGCAGTACATTCCATGTCTGGATCCTGCGGGGGAGGAGCGGGGACAGGAAGACTGGTCCCTGACGCCCCGGATGTACGGGGAAGCGCTGAAGGAGCTTTTTGACCTGTGGTTCCAGGACCGGATGGAAGGCCGGCCGGTCTATATCCGGCAGTTTGAGAATTATGTGGACATGCTCACCGGGGCCCAGCCGGAGGCCTGCAGCATGTACGGACGCTGCAGCATGCAGAATGTGATCGAGAGCGACGGGTCTGTGTACCCTTGTGATTTTTACGCCATGGATCCCTGGCTGATGGGGAATATCCGGGATCCGGAGGCGGATTTTGAGAGGTTTTTGGAGCAGGCGGCTGCCGGAGAGGGAGCCGGGGGATTTTTTGCCCGTCCGGACCAGCGGGACGCAAGGTGTCCGGATTGCCGCTGGTATCCCTTGTGCCGCGGCGGCTGCCGGAGAGATTGTTATGAGGAGAATGGGAATCTTACGAACTATTACTGTGAGGCTTACCAGGATTTCTTCGCTTACAGCATCGCCAGGCTGGAATACCTGGCGGCACGCGTTCAATGAGCAAAAGAAAAGCTGCCCTAGAGGGCAGCTTTCGAAGGATCCGGTTCATTTTCACCTGAGTTGAGTTGCCGGTATCGAACGGGCGTTATCCCGTATTTCTTCCGGAATGCCTGCGCAAAATAAGACTGGGAAGAAAAGCCTACTGAGGACGAGATGGATGAGATGGAGTAATCTGTGTCCGTCAGAAGTGTGCAGGCCGCTTCCATACGCCGGTTGTTGAGATACTGGATAGGAGACTGGCCTGTATATCTGGAAAAGGAATGGGCCATGTAGTATTTATTCATATGGGTCAGTTCCGTCAGTGTATCCAAAGTGATGTGGTCGGCGTAATTACTGTCCAGATAGTCCTTGATCTGAGCGCACTCCTTGGTCATATAAGTGGAAGAAATGGGCACCGGATTTACATGGTGGTACCGGATGATCCACAGGAGCAGGATTTCGAACAGGTTCTGGCAGATCATGTCCGAGCCATAGGATGGATGGGTCATCTCAAAGAAAATCTGAGAAAATACGGTGGCCATCAAGGCTTTGTCACTAAAATTACAGAATACCTGCACACAGGTCTGCTCTCCCTCCTTCTGGAAGGCGATGCCGTCTACACTGATCACGTAATACTCCAGGGGGATCCCTTTGATCGACTGTTCCGTGTGTTCAATATGCGGCGGTATGATCACAAGATCTCCGGTTTTGATATAGTGGGTCTCCGAATAGAAGAGGAAGTTCCCCTCCCCCCTGACTACATAGAAAAGTTCTGTAAACGGGTGGGAATGGAAAACGCTCTGCCAGTCGCCTTCATCTTTGGAATGAGAGATGGACAGAAGGTTGGCGTCCAGCTTCTCGATATCGGTGCTCTGCATGGAATATTGTCTGTGACTCATAAAAACTCCTTTGTCTGTAAATGCTATCAGTCTGCCTGGCGGAGATGGTCCATGGTCTCCGGGTAAGGACGGCCGGGGATCAGCTTCTCGCCGTCGGTAAAGCCTTCCGGTCTTCCGGTAAGGCTCTGGATCAGGCAGGAGCGCAGATAACTGACGCGTTCCCGGACTTCCGGATCGTCTATGCGGTCAGTCAGCTCGTGTGGGTCGCTTGCCAGGTCAAAGTACTGTTCCTGTCCGGTGACAGGGAACCAGATGTATTTGTCAGTTTCGGTGACGATCCAGTGGTTGGAGAACTCCCCGTAGGAATGTTCTCCGTGGAGCCAGGGCCGCACGGTCTCTTCCGGGTCCCGGGCCAGGGGAAGAAGGTCATATCCGTCCACCGTATCCGGGATCGGCGCGCCTGCCAGGGACAGTAAGGTGGGCATCACATCCCGCAGTTCCACTACGCTGTGGCAGGTGGAAGCAGGGGTGATGTGAAGGCCGGTGTTCTTCCCGGCGGTGAGGAAGAAGGGAACCCGGCAGCTCCCCTCGTAAGGCCGGGACTTACGGAACATATGGTGATCGCACAGCTCTTCGCCGTGATCGGCGGTGAAGAGGATGACGGTGTCGTCGTAGACTTCCTGCTCAATGAGGGCCATGATAAGCCTTCCGATCTGGTGATCCAGATGGGTGATGCAGGCGTAGTAGCCGATCTGGGCCTGCCGGATCAGTTCTGGATCAATGGGTCCTGTCTTGGAGTCGAAGATACGGCCGTCCCGCCTGAGGAACTGATCGGTCTCCCAGGAGCCAACGAAGGGTTTGCGCAGATCCTTGTCCTTGTAGAGGTCGAAGTAATACTGAGGCGCGTCCAGAGGCGGATGGGGCCGCAGGTAGGAGGCCATCAGGAAGAAGGGCTGGTCCGGGTCTCTTCGCCGGAGGAAATCCAGGCACCGGTCCGTCACCCAGTTGGTGGGATGATATTTCTCCTCATGGGTCCAGGGGCGGGCCACCCAGCTGTTGCAGTCGATGCCTGTATCCGTCACGTCGGCGTCGGCGCCCAGCTCCTGGCGGAGCCAGTGGAAGTAGTCGTCCGCTACAAACTGTGACTCCCGGTAAGGAACATGGCCGTAGCGGGCGGAGTGGAGATAGCCGTCGTGAAGGTCCACATTGTGGAAGCCCAGGTAGTTCCGCAGGGGATGGACGTGCATCTTGCCCACGCACTGGGTATAGTATCCGGCTTTGGCGAGTTCGCCTGCCATGGTGTGGGGGTATCTCCAGGGTACATTGTCCTCATAGCCTACCCGGCCGTGATGGCTCTGCTCCATGCCGGTGTGCAGGGCTGCCCTGGCAGCGATGCAGCTTGGGCAGGCGCTGTAGGCCCGGTCGAAATTCACGCCCCGGGAAGCCAGGGTGTCAAGGTAGGGGGTCTTCACATCCGGGTGTCCCGCGTATCCCAGGGCATCAGCCCGGAGCTGATCCGTCATCAGTAAAATAATATTTGGCTGTTTCATAATAACTCCTTTATTGTTATAATATTGCTGTGAATCTTTTAGAAATCGTTACTTTGTCTTAACAATAATACAATTGGAGTGGAAAAGCAAGCGAATCCAGGGAAAATATAAGAAAGAAGAGGTTGAGAAATTATGGTTATGGTTTTGGTATTTTTCGCGGTCAGCATTCTGTCTTCCACTGCCGGCTCCATCTGCGGGATCGGAGGCGGCGTGATCATCAAGCCGGTGCTGGATGCGCTGGGAGTCATGAGCGTGAGCAGTATCAGCTTTCTGTCCGGCTGCACGGTACTTGCCATGTCTGTGGTGTCCGTCTATAAGAACCTGCGTTCCGGAACTGCCCGGATGGATCTTAAGATCGCCACATCACTGGCCATCGGGGCTGCGGCAGGCGGCGTGGCCGGCAAAGCCATGTTCCAGTCTCTGAAGGAAGCGGTGGGAGACGAGAACCTGGTGGGGATGACCCAGGCGCTGGTGCTGATCGCCATTACCCTGGCCACTCTTTTTTATACCATATATAAAGAAAAGATCCACACCAGGAAATGCGACCAGATCTGGCTGTGCGTCCTGATCGGCCTGCTTCTTGGGATCATGTCCAGTTTCCTTGGCATCGGCGGAGGTCCCATCAACCTGATGGTGCTGGGATACTTCTTCTCCATGAGCACCAAGGAAGCGGCCTTAAGTTCCCTCTATATCATCCTGTTCTCCCAGATCACCAGCCTGGTGCAGACCTGCGCCACCGGGAATATCCCCCACATGAAGCTGTCCTACCTGGCAGTGATGATCGTGGGCGGGATCCTGGGAGGGACCATCGGCAGCAGGATCAACAAGAAGATCAGCGAAAAAGGGGTGGACAAGCTGTTCATCTTCCTGATGGCGGTGATCGTCCTGATCAATATCTACAATGCGGTGAAGTTTTCCGGCATTTTGTAACAGAAAGAAAGGAAGCCTGCGGGCTTCTTTTTTCTGTGCCATTGTTTCAGGCAGATCTATAAACAATATTTATAGAAGATAAGAAATTTGAATTTCACATTTTCCGGATTCAGAGATAAAATCATCTATGGTAAATGATTCGCCGCAGAACAGTTTGACGGCGAACCATTAAACAGAAGAATCTACAGGAGGTGTTGATGGAAAATGACGGGGGATATTCAGGCGGAAGATCTGATCCTGCTGATCCGTAAGCTCAATCTGGATCTGACGTCGCAGCTGGAATCTGTTCTCCGGTATAAAGGCATGAGCGGTTTCCAGGTTTATTTCATGGTGTATTTCTTGAGACATCACCGGGAAGGGACTTATCTTACCGAGTTGTGTCATGAGACCGGAGTCTCCAAATCAGCGCTCTCCGGTTTGATCAAGAAGCTGCGGAACGCAGGGTATCTTTCTTTTCAGGAGGACCCGCAGGATATCCGCAGGAAAGAGCTGTTCCCGACGCCCAAACTGCTGGAGGAGGGCAAGGAGTTCTTAAGGAAGGCGGACGAGATGGAGAATGCTTTCTGTGGGGCGCTGAAACCCGGGGAGCGAAGGCGGCTCTGGGGGATCCTGAAGCGTCTTGCGGACGCAGGGGAGGGAACGATCAAAGAAGACAGGAGGTTATCTTACAGTGAGAAAAGTTATACAACAGCTGGGAATTTATAAGAAGGACACCTATCGGTGTATCGGTCTTACCGCCCTGGAAGTGATCATGGAGATCCTGATGCCGTTTATTACGGCGATCATTATCGACCAGGGGCTGGAGGCCAAGGACCTTGGGGTTGTGTACCGGTTTGGCGGGATGATGGTAGTGATGGCGTTCTTAAGCCTGACATTCGGCGGACTGGCAGGAAAGGATGCGGCAAGCGCGGCCTCCGGGCTGGCGGCCAACTTAAGGGAGGCCATCTACGCCAATATCCAGACCTTTTCCTTTTCCAATATTGACAAATTCAGCGTGCCAAGTCTGGTGACCCGTATGACCACAGATATTACCAACGTGCAGAACGCGTTCATGATGGTGATCCGTGTGGCGGTGCGGGCGCCGCTGAACCTGATCTTCAGTTTCACCATGTGCCTGATCATCAGCCCCCACTTGAGCGGAATGTTCCTGATCGCGGTGGTCTTCCTGGTGATCGTGATCGGAGCTATCATGGTAGTAACGCTTAAGATTTTCCGGGAAGTGTTCCGCAGGTACGATGACCTGAACGCCAGCGTACAGGAAAATGTCACCGCCATCCGGGTGGTAAAGGCATTTGTCCGGGAGGAGCATGAGAATGAGAAGTTTGCAAGGGCTTCCAAAATGCTTCGGGACCTTTCGGTGAAAGCGGAGAGCCTGCTGGCTTTCAATGCGCCGGCTATGATGGTGGCAGTTTATTTCTGTATCATCTCTGTATCCTGGCTGGGAGCGAAGTTTATTGTAGGTGGTTCTCTTACCACCGGTGACCTGACCAGTCTGTTCAGTTATATTATGTCGCTGCTTATGAGCCTGATGATGCTCTCCATGGTGATCGTTATGATCAGTATGTCCATGGCCAGTATCCGACGGATCGGCGAAGTCCTGGATGAGAAGCCGGACCTGACCGACCCGGAGGATCCGGTGATGGAAGTGGCCGACGGGCAGATTGATTTCAACCATGTGAATTTCTCCTACAAACATGGCAGCGGCAAGAATGCGCTGACGGATATCGATCTTCATATTAAGAGCGGAGAGACCATCGGCGTCATCGGCGGCACCGGTTCCGGAAAGAGCAGTCTGGTGAACCTGATCTGCCGGCTCTACGATGTGGACGAAGGTTCCGTCTGTGTGGGCGGCGTGGATGTGCGCCGGTATGACACCGAGGTCCTGCGTGACCAGGTATCTGTAGTGCTTCAGAAGAACACCCTCTTCTCCGGAACCATCCTTGACAACCTGCGCTGGGGCAATCCAAAGGCCACTAAGGAAGAATGTATCGAGGCCTGCAAGGCGGCCTGCGCCGATGAGTTCATCGACCGGATGCCCAAGGGGTATGAGACCTGGATCGAAAGGGGCGGCTCCAACGTCTCCGGCGGTCAGAAGCAGCGGCTGTGTATCGCAAGGGCTCTGTTGAAGAAGCCTAAGGTTCTGATCCTGGACGATTCCACCAGCGCTGTGGACACGGCTACAGACGCCAGCATCCGGGCGGCCTTCGCCCGGGAGATCCCGGGAACTACCAAGATCATCATCGCCCAGCGTGTCTCCAGCGTGCAGTCCGCAGACCGGATCCTGGTGCTGGACGACGGACGGATCGACGCCTTTGACACCCATGAGAACCTGCTGGAACACAACGCCATCTACCAGGAGATCTTCAATTCACAGATCGAGGGCGGCGGCGACTTCGACCAGCCGGCATAGAGAAGGAAGGAGGAGAACTGATCTATGAACGAAAAGAAGAGAAGACCCAGAGTAGCTTCCGCCTCCAGACTGGTGGGCCGGGTCATCGGATATATGCTTCACTATTATAAATACCTGTTCCTGCTGGTGATCGCCTGCATTCTCATCAATGCGGTGGCCACCGTGGTGGGAGCCACCTTTCCCCAGAAGCTGGTGGATAATTATATCATGCCTATGCTGAACACAGGCTCTGATGATTTCAGCAGCCTGGCAAGAGACCTGTTCCAGCTGGCAGGGATCATGGCCATCGGTGTGGTGGCTGCGTTTACCTACAACCGGATCATGGTCAATGTAAGCCAGGGAACCATGCTCCATCTCAGGGACGACCTGTTTGCCCGGATGGAAGCCCTTCCCATCAAATATTTTGACACCCACGCCCACGGCGATATCATGTCGGTATACACCAACGATGTGGATACCCTGCGGCAGCTGTTGAGCCAGAGTATTCCTCAGATCATCAACTCGCTGATCTCCATGACGGCTACGCTGGTGACCATGCTGATCCTGAACCCGGCTCTGACGGTGATCTCCATCCTGACGGCCGTGGTGATGCTCCTGGTGACCTCCAACTTCTCCAAGCTGTCCGGAAAATACTTTATCCGTCAGCAGATCGACCTTGGCGCGGTGGACGGATTTATCGAAGAGATGATGGACGGCCAGAAGGTGGTGAAGGTATTCTGCCATGAGGAGAAGGCAATGGAGGACTTCCACAAGGTAAATGAGAAGCTGCGTGACAGCGCCAACAAGGCCAACCGGTACGCCAACCTGTTGATGCCCATCAACGCCAATATCGGCTGGATCAGCTATGCCCTGGTGGCCATCGTAGGCGCGATCCTTGGGATCAACGGACTGGCAGGGGTGACCATCGGTACGGTGGTAACCTTCGTGGGCCTGAACAAGAGCTTTACCAACCCCATCACCCAGGTGAGCCAGCAGATCAACTTCGTGGTCAACGCGGCGGCAGGCGCCCAGAGAGTCTTCGACCTGATGGATCAGGAGCCGGAGGTGGACGAAGGCTATGTGGAGCTGGTGAACGCAACAGAAGACGAGAACGGCAATCTCACCGAGTCCAGTACCCGCACCAACCTGTGGGCCTGGAAACATCCTCATAAGGCAGAGGGGACGGTTACCTATACGAAACTGGAAGGCGGCGTGGTCTTCGATGATGTAGACTTCGGCTACACGGACGAGAAGATCGTGCTCCACAATATCAGCCTCTGGGCGAAGCCGGGACAGAAGATCGCTTTCGTCGGGGCTACCGGAGCCGGCAAGACCACCATCACCAACCTGATCAACCGGTTCTATGACATCGCCGACGGTAAGATCCGCTACGACGGGATCAACATCAATAAGATCAAGAAGCCGGATCTGCGGCGGTCTCTTGGCATGGTGCTCCAGGATACCCACCTGTTCACCGGAACAGTGATGGACAATATCCGCTACGGCAAGCTGGACGCCACCGATGAGGAGTGTATCAACGCGGCGAAGCTGGCCAACGCGGACGGATTCATCCGCAGGCTTCCCGACGGCTATGATACTATGCTGACCGGGGACGGCGCCAACTTAAGCCAGGGCCAGCGGCAGCTTCTGGCCATCGCCCGGGCGGCGGTTGCCGATCCGCCGGCGCTGATCCTGGACGAGGCTACATCCTCTATCGATACCCGTACTGAGAAACTGGTGCAGGCAGGCATGGACGCCCTGATGGCAGGGCGGACCACTTTTGTCATCGCCCACCGGCTGTCTACCGTCAAGAACTCCAATTGTATCATGGTCATGGAGCAGGGACGGATCATCGAGCGGGGAACCCACGACGAACTGATCGCGGAGAAAGGAAAATACTATCAGCTGTATACCGGGAATTTCGCGGCGCAGGGATAGAAAAGAGACAGGAAAGAAAAACGAAGAAAGAGTGAGGAAAAATCCTCACTCTTTCTTCATTTTTTCTTGCGTGGATTTTAATTTGCGGGGAGTACCATAATAGGACTATCTTTTTTCCTACCTGGATCGTTATTTAAGATAGAAGGTCATAAGAGGAAAGGAAACAGTTCCATGGATTTGGATTTCTTACTGATCAGAAGAATGAAGTCGGGCGAGGAAGAGGCCTTTGACATTTTTGTCCGCAAGTACTATCAGGATGTGCTGGCTTACTGCAGTTATCACTGTATGGATCAATGGTATGCCGCCGACCTGACCCAGGAAACGTTCATCCGTTTTTTTACAGCTCTTTCTTCTTACCGGCACAAGGAAAAAGTAAAGAATTATCTCTATACCATTGCCCACAATCTGTGCGTAGATTATGTCAGAAAGGCAAGGGACGTCCCTGTCCCGGAAGAAGAGCTGACCGGGCAAAAGGAAGGGGAAGAACAGCCTGCGGACAAGGTCCTGGATGGGATCATCCTCGGGTCGGCGCTGGAGAAACTGCCGGAAGAGTTCAAAGAAGTCATTCTCCTTTACTATTTTGAAGGACTGAAGATACAAGAGATATCGGAAGAGCTTGGGATAACCGTCCCGCTGGTGAAATACCGGCTCAGACAGGCGAAGCGCCTGCTGAAAGAACTGTTATAGGGAGGTGTGAGTATGTGGTTCAAAGAGAAGAATCTGGCTTACAGAAAAATAATACCTGTGGAAATACAGGAAGAGAAGGTACAGGAAACTATCCGGAAGTCGAAAGAGGCATTTTTCCTGTCAGAGCAGAAGCGTTTGCTGTCCTTCCATGAATTTATATGGTCGCAGTTTAGACTGATCAAATACAGATGGTGGGTATGCCAGCTGGCTGTGCTGTTCCTGCTGTGGACCATTCTGGTGTCGGTACAGGAGGATTACTATATTCAGAGGAGCATGGGGATCATCGCGTCCTTGTTTGTGATCCTTATCATGCCCGAGATGTGGAAGAACCGGATGTATCAGAGCATGGAGATTGAATCTTCCACCTATTACTCCCTCCGCAGGATCTATGCCGCGCGGATGATCCTGTTTGGAGCGGCGGACACCTTATTTCTCACGTTGTTCATCGGGTTGACGGTGTCCTTTCTGGACGTTGCCATAACGGATCTTCTGATCCAGTTCCTTTTCCCCATGACCATTACCGCCTGTGTCTGCTTCCGCGCGTTATCCAGTAAACAGATCAATGAGGCGGGGGCGGTTACGTTGTGCGTCCTGTGGAGCGCCATCTGGCTTCTGGTCATCTTAAATGAAGCCATTTACCGATGGATCACAGTCCCTGTCTGGATCGGGTTGCTGGCGGCTGCGCTGCTTTATCTGGGGATTGCTGTATATAGGGTGTTAAAAAGCTGTTTTATGTATTGGGAGGTGTCTGCAGATGGAATTAAGACTCGATGATCTGACAAAAAGATTCCATGATTTTACGGCGGTAGATCATGTCAGCCTTACGATGACAAATGGAGTCTACGGGCTGCTTGGAGTGAACGGGGCGGGGAAAACCACGTTAATGCGAATGCTCTGTACACTTATGAAGCCCACGGAGGGAAGGATTACTTATCAGGGGAAAGACATATTTAAGCTGGACAGCGAATATCGGAAATTATTGGGGTATCTGCCCCAGGAATTTGGGTTTTATCCGGAATTTACGGTGAAAGATTATCTGCTTTATATCGCTTCCATAAAAGGCCTGCGGCCGATGGTGGCGAAAAAAAGGACGAATCTTCTGCTCTCCCAGGTGGGTCTTGCGAATGCCAAGAACAAGAAAATGAAGAATCTGTCCGGAGGGATGAAGCGCCGCGCGGGGATCGCCCAGGCCATGTTAAATAATCCCAAAATACTGATTCTTGACGAACCGACGGCCGGGCTTGACCCCAATGAACGAATCCGCTTCCGCAATCTGATCAGCGAGCTGTCGGAGGAACGGCTGGTCCTGTTATCCACACATATTGTCTCAGACATCGAGTATATCGCCAATGAAATCTGGCTGATGAAAGACGGAAGGATCCTGGAGCAGGGATCCGTGGACCAGGTGATCGATGCCATGCCGGAAATGGTATGGATCTGTCATGTGGAAAAGCAGATGGTAGGTCCGCTGATGAGTCAGTATAAGATCTCAAATATGAAGACAGAGGGTGGAAAGGCAGAACTGCGGATCATTTCTTCCAGGAAGCCGCTCCCGGAAGCGACTCCGGTACAGCCTACACTGGAAGATGTGTTTTTGCACTATTTTGGAGAGAAGGCAGGTGGCGACCATGATAAGATTTGAAATCCTGAAAATATTTTCCAAGGCCAGAAATAAAGTAGCGCTGCTGGTTTTGCTGGCGGTCCTTGTGGCCGTGTCCATGCTGACCATTGACCAGGTAGAATATGTGGATGAAAACCAGAACCATATAACGGGGATCACGGCCGCAAGGGCCCTCAGGGAAGAGAAAAATAAATGGAAAGGATATCTGACAGAAGATGTTTTTCGGGAGGTTTACCGGGAAAAGCACCGGATCTACGCAGAAGAAGGGGAGGAGGAAGCGTATTATGAATGTCAGGGTCTGTGGGGAGTCGCGGATCTGATCAACAGCGCAAACAGTCCCTGGCGCAAATACGATTACTTCGCGATCGATAATATTACGGAAGAGGAAGCAGCTGCCGTCTATGAGAAGCGGATCGCCAATCTGAAGGAATATCTGGATTTCGGCGGGGAGTATTATACGGACAAAGAAAAAGAGTACCTGATCGCCCAATATCAGGATCTGGACACGCCCCTTTACTATGAATATTTTGACGGGTGGAGCGCTCTGCAGCAGAGTCTCCCTACGTTTCTTATGATCCTGGCGCTGGTTGCAGGGTTCTTCCTGTCGGGGATGTTTTCCGAGGAATTTCAGACAAAAGCAGACGCCGTCTTTTTCTCCACAAAACTGGGGAGAAATAAAGCGGTCCGGGCGAAGATCGGCGCAGGATTTCTGGTCTCTACGGTGTTATACGTTGTATTTACCCTTTTGTACACTGCCATTGTACTTTTTGTCCTTGGCCCGGACGGGGCAAATTGTCCGATCCAGCTGGACTTCTGGAGGAGCAGCTATAATATTACCATACTGGAAGGGTACCTTATGATCGTGGCGGGCGGATATGTGGGTATGCTGTTCACTTCCGGGATGGCCATATTGGTCTCTGTGCTGACCCGCTCGACAGTGATCGCCGCGCTTGTACCCGTTTTCATCATTTGTTTCCTTCCCTTTTTGAGCAGGATTGTCCCGCTGGCGACGGTCTTTTCCTTCTTCCCGGACAAACTGTTTAATATCTATGACGGACTTCGCAACTTTAGCCTTACAAAGATCGGCGGGCAGGTTATGAATATTTCGAGTGTTATCCTGCCGCTGTACTTTGTAGTGGCGCTGCTTCTGATCCCGCTGGTCTACCGGCTGTACAGGAAGGCGGAGATAAAATAATGGGCAGATACAGGAAAAGACGCAAAGGAAGACATATAAGAAGATTTCTTATGATCCTGGCGCTGCTTGCGGTTGCAGGCTGCGGGATCCTGATATGTGCCGGCAGGCTGGGGTTCAAAAAGACGGCCAGCCTGGAGAATGGATGGAATCTGATCCTGGTCAACAGGGACAACTATATACCGGATAATTATGAATTTGAGCTGACGGAATTATCCAATGGGGAGAAAGTGGATTCCAGGATCTATCCCAGTCTGCAGGATATGTTTGACGACGCCAGGGCCAAAGGTTTACATCTCTTTGTGGCGGCAGGATACCGGACAGAAGAAAAGCAGCGGCAGCTATTAGAGGAAAAAACCGAAGCGTATGTAAATGAGGGACATTCCAGATCTGAAGCCAGAGAACTGGCGGAAGAATGGGTCGCGGTTCCGGGCACCAGTGAACATCAGATCGGGATAGCGGTAGACATCAACGCAGATACCAAGTATAGTTCCAGGGACTCTGTATACGGATGGCTTGAGAAAAACTCCTGGAAGTACGGATTTATCAGACGGTATCCTCCCGACAAAACAGAGATCACAGGGGCGATCAATGAGCCGTGGCACTTCCGATATGTGGGGAAGGAAGCGGCGCAGGAGATGTATTCACAGGGGATCTGCCTGGAGGAATACATAGAAATGTTGGGATAGACGGAGAAAAGGCAGAGCATGTAGATACATGCTCTGCCTTTTAGTTCCCTGAGAGATTATCTGTCCATGTTCTGGAGCGCTTCCCGGCCCAGCGCATCGGCGGCGATGATGGCCGCATATAACTGATCCGGCGTTACGTCGGCTACCATGTTGTGGATGGATTCGCCTTCCACGCAGGACTTCTCTGCGATCACACGGATCTGGTCTTCCGTGGTGATGCCGATCTCTTTTAGTGTGACCGGAAGCCCTACTTCCATGCAGAAGTCCTGAACCTCTTTGAATTCTTCTTTGGACGCCCGCTCCAGGACAAGCTGGACCAAAGTGCCGAAGGCCACGCAGTTTCCGTGGGGAGCGCTGTGCCCGCCCAGGGCGGTCAGGCCGTTGTAGAAGGAATGGGCGACGGCAAGACCGCCGTTGTCGGCGCCTACGCCGGAGAGGTAGACGTTGGCTTCGATGATGGCGTCCAGAGCCGGTGTGACCACGTTGTGTTCACAGGCTGTTTTGGCGGCCGCGCCGTATTCCTTCAGCGTCTGATAGCAAAGGCGGCAAAGAGCCATGGCGGACTGGGTGATCCCGCCGTTTTCCAGGCTGGGAGCGTCGGTGCGCTCACAGGCCCTGGCTTCAAAATAAGTGCCCAGGGCGTCGCCCATGCCGGCTACCAGGAAGCGGACCGGAGCTTTGGCGATCACGTCGCTGTCCACGATCACGGCTTCCGGGTTCTTGGGGTAGAACAGATAGCTGTTGAAGGTCTTGTCGTCATTGTAGATCACAGACAGCCCGGTACAGGGGGCGTCGGTGGCAACTACCGTGGGGATGATCACCACAGGAAGCTTCTCATAATGCGCAGTCGCTTTGGCGGTGTCGATGGCAGAGCCTCCGCCTACGCCGACTACTACATTCAGCCCGTTTTCCCGGACAATCTTACGCATTTTCTCAATCTCTCCTACACTGGAAGTTCCACCGAAGATTTCATAACGGCGGATGTCCGTTGTCCCTTCAAAGCTCTTCTCGATCTTGTCGTGGCACATCTTGTGGCCGCTGTTGGAACAGATGAACAGCCATTTGTTTCCCAGATCTTTCATCTCTTCGTGGAAATGGAGAAGAGAATCCTTTCCCTGCACGTATTTCTGCGGCGCCCGCATCATTCTGAGCCTTGCCATATGAATTCCTCCTTTGAAATGAATCGTTAAATATATATCAATCTTTGCCTTTATTATAGTCCTGCGATTTCAGATTTCAAGAGCAAAATCTCTGAAAATATTGTTGTAAATAAAGAAAATTTTGGTAAATTTTATCGCTGTGTGGTTTCGTTAACATTCATTTTACAGAAGCATGATAGAAATCAGGGATAGACCCCTTCTATAATGAAAACAGAAGAGGAAAGTTGACTTTGGGGAAGGAGGAAGCGGATATGGCATTGTTGATGAATGATACCGATATGAAACAGATGTTGGACGCGATCTGCCCGGAGGGAGAAACTTATCAGGGACAGGCATGGGGCACCTTGATGTCCGGAACAGCGGAAATGCTGGCGTTGGGGGCGCTGAGTAATGTGTACTGTTATGTGGGGGTTACAGAGCGGTTCCTGGTGATCGCAGTGCTGGAGACTCTGGACATTTCTCATATATATGGGAAGATCTGTATTCCCTTTGATCAGTTTGATGAGGTAAAGATCAAAAAGGGACTGGTTCCGTCCCAGAGGATCATTAAGATGAAGAGTGGAAAGACGAAATTAAAATTGTCTCTGGTCAACAACTCGATCACGGCAAAGGTGAAAGAGCAGAAGCTGGGAATGCAGAAGATCTGCGAAGCGCTGGAGAAAGCTGCCCGATAAAAGAATAGTTTCATTGATTGAAATTGCAAGACAGAGTATGTAGAAGATACATACTCTGTCTTTTTTGGTGCGCCAGAAAACTTGCAATAAGCAGGTGGATAAATTATAATGGAATTAGCCGTACGGCTAAAAAAAGTATGAAAAAATTACAATTTTGCCGTACGGCATAGAAATGGGGAAAATATGAAAATTATTGATACCAAATCTCTTGGCACAGCGATACGAGAAAGGCGCAAAGAGCTTCATTATACGCAGACATATCTGGCTGAATTCAGTGGCTTCAGCGTTAGTTTTATCTCAGATCTGGAACGAGGGAAAGCGACGGCAGAAATAGGAAAGACCCTGCAGATCATACATTTGCTGGGGATGGATATTTTGGTGGAGAAGCGGGGGTAAGATGGAGATGGGAAACAGATACGATAACATTTTACAATTTAAGGGGACCTGGCGGGATTACCAGGAGCGGGTCCTGTCCAATTCGGGAAAATATCTGGCGGACGGCAAGCTGCATATTGTGGCGGCGCCGGGCTCGGGGAAGACAACCCTTGGCATTGAGCTGATCCGGCGGCTGGGGGAGCCCTGTCTGATCCTGTCGCCCAGCATTACCATTCGGCAGCAGTGGCTTGCCCGGATCACAGAAGGATTTCTTGTAGAAGGACAGGCGCCGGAGGAACTGATGTCCAATGACCTGAAGCAGATGAAGCCGATCACGGCCATCACCTATCAGGCGCTGTACAGCGCCATGAAACATTATCAGGGAGAGCTTCGGGATCAGGGGGAGGAAGAAGACGAAGAGCCGGATCCGGTTCTTGCTGAAGAAACGGAGGCGGTAGACTTCCGGGAGTTTGATATCCTGGCGGCGGTGAAGGAAGCCGGGGTGAAGACGATCTGCCTGGATGAGGCCCATCACCTGCGCAGCGAGTGGTGGAAAGCGCTGGAAAGTTTTATGAAAGAGATGAAGGGGATGACGGTGATCGCGCTGACTGCCACGCCGCCCTATGACAGTACTGCCGGGCAGTGGAAGCGGTACACGGATCTGTGCGGTCCTATCGACGAAGAGATCTTTACGCCGGAGCTGGTGCGGGAGGGGAGCCTTTGTCCCCATGAGGACTATGTTTATTTTAACTGGCCTACGAAAGAAGAGCTAAAAGAGATCGGGAAGTACCAGGAGCAGACGGCCGGCGTATACCGGGAGCTTCTGACCGGCCCGGAATTTACCCGGATGATCGCCACCCATAAGGGATTGCAGGATCCGGAAGGATACAGTGAGAAATTCCTGGAGGAGCCCAAGTATTTCTCTGCCCTTCTCATCTTCTGCCAGGCCCAGGGGATCCCCTTTCCACCCTATCTGCGGCGGCTGATCGGGACAGAGGGAAGACTGCCGGAACTGACGGATAAGTGGCTGGAAGCCTTGCTGCAGGGATTCCTCTATGACGATACAGACTCTTATCTGGTATCAGAGGAAGCAAGGGAAGGGATCCAGAAACAGCTGAAGGAAGCGGGATGTATCTATAGGAAGAAGGTTTCCCTGACCCACAAGGACGCCCTGCAGAAGCTTCTGGTCAAGAGTCAGGGCAAGATGGAGAGCATCGGCAGGATTGTGGAGACAGAACAGCAGGCCATGGGAGAACGGCTCAGGCTCCTTATCCTGTGCGACTATATCAAGAAAGAAAAGCTGTCCGTTGTGGGGACGGAGGAAGATATGACTGCGGAGATCGGGGCAGTGCCTATCTTTGAGTTCCTGCGACGCAAAAATCAGGCCGGGATCAGGCTTGGAGTTCTCAGTGGTTCCGTGGTCGTCGTACCCCTGGACACAAAGGAGATCCTGGAGAAGCTGATGGCGGAAAAAGACTGTGAGGGAACCCTCTCTCCCATCCGGGAGACCGGCTACGGGAAACTGCAGGTGAAGGGGAAGCAGACCCATGTGGTGGCTGTGGTGACAGAGCTTTTTGAGCAGGGGCAGATCAACGCCCTGGTGGGGACCAAATCCCTGCTGGGCGAGGGGTGGGACGCTCCCTGTATCAATTCGCTGATCCTGGCAACCTATGTAGGGTCCTTTATGTTGAGCAATCAGATGCGGGGCCGGACCATCCGTACGGATAAGAACCATCCGGAGAAGACCGGCAATATCTGGCATCTGGCCTGTATCTTCCCCCAGAAGAAGGGGAAGGAAAAGCACCCGGACCTTTCCGGGGACTACGAGACACTGGTCCGCCGGTTTGACTCTTTCCTGGGGGTATCCTGGCAGGAACCGGTGATCGAGAGCGGCATTG
Organism: Massilistercora timonensis; assembly: GCF_048354975.1. Taxonomy (NCBI): domain Bacteria; kingdom Bacillati; phylum Bacillota; class Clostridia; order Eubacteriales; genus Massilistercora; species Massilistercora timonensis. The sequence continues at coordinate 22,495 of NZ_DBGCJQ010000061.1, forward strand.
AGCGTCTGGGGATCCCGGAGTTTGACACCCGGGATGAGATGGAAGAGATCAATGAGACCATGCTCTTAAGGGCGGCTGACCGGGAAGGGCTGCGCCAGAGATGGCAGCAGTCTCTGAAAGAGATCCGGGGCGGAATGGAGGTGCGCCAGCGGGAGGACATCCCCAAAGAGGCTGCCAATACCGGGTACATTTTCGTTCATGCTCTGGGATTTATGATCCTGAGTATCCTGTCAGCAGTACTTTCCGAGGCTGTCCGGCTGTTCTTCGAGATGACTTACCGATATCCCGGATCACTGGTGCCAAAGGTCCTGATGGTGATCACGGTCCTGGGCTGTCTGGGGATCGGAAGATTCGGATATCTTTTGTTCAAGTTCAGCACCCCGCAGAAGCGGATGCGCCAGATCGGCCAGGCGGTGGCCGCAGCTCTGGAAGAGCTTGGGGAGTTGGAGGATCCGCAGCACAGTCGGGTGGAAACAGAATCCCTGCAGGGGGCGGTGATCAGCGTGGCGCTGAAAGGCGGGACCATGCGGGACAAGACCACATTCGCAGTCTGCATGGAGGAGATCTGGGGCGTCATCGACAACCCCAGGTATCTGCTGGTGAGAGGAAGAAAGCCCCAGAAGGCCAAAGAGTTTTACGCGGTTCCTGAGATCTTCGGGAAGCACAAGGACCGGGTTTATGTCTTTGAGAAACATATCCGCAAGGCGCTGGGGAGATTCCAGACTGTCTATACCCGGACGCCGGAAGGGCGGAAAGTCCTATTGCGGGCGCGGACGCGGTCCTTTGTGAATAAGAATCAGACGGTGCTGCAGGGACGGAAAGTCGTGAAAGGGGAATACGAATAAAAAAGAATCGGCACAGAATTCCTGGCAAGGCTGTGCCGATTTTTCTTGCCTTTTATGAGCCGGGCGTTTATACTGATTTCATCAGAACACGAATCGAGTGTTCTGCCAATGATCGGAGACGGCATTTCTGCCGGAATTATCCAGAGAACTGAAAAAAGAATAAGGAGACTGTAATACAAGGAACGCTTGTTATTTGTCTGGAGAGTTTCTATAATAGGATTAGGAGAGTGATTATGACAGCGGGGATAAGGTGAAGTACCTGGATTACATTTCATGTACGGTCAAGCGGTATATGAAAAAATGGAGAATCAGGAACGAGTCTGCTTTGAAGATCCGTATGATCGTAATCTATACTGCGGATATTGAACCACGGCAAACCCAGCCGGTGCTTGACGTGGGATGTCTGCGTTTACAAGTGGAAGAAGCGTTCTTATGTGAGATGGACTGGGAAGAGACAGAAAGAGAATTGGCAAAAAAGATAAAAGAGCACGAACCACTGACAGCGGAGGATCAAATGCGGTTTATTGTTCTTCCCCTGACACATAAGGGGAAACAAGAAAAGCAGGAATGTATCCGCAGATGTTTTAGGTTGGCGCGAGAAGTGGCAGATGTAAAAGTGCAGACCTTCATCTTATCCGGAATGCTGGTATTCTCAGATAAGGTGATCACGAAAGAGGATTCGAAGCAGATAAAGGAGTGGATTATGTTGACAAAGGTAGGGCAGCTGTTTGAGGAAGAGAAATTAGAAGCGGTGAAAGAAGTAACGAAAGAAGCAGAAAAACAGAGGGAAAATACTGCGCGGAAGTTGCTGGGAAGAGGATTTTCACAAGAAGAAATCCTGGAGATCGTGGATGGACTGACTGAGGGTGAGATCAGGAAGCTTAAGGAGAGTCTATAGCGTGATTTTTGTGAACAAAGCCGGATGGATAAACCATTCCGGCTTTGTTCTGCTTAAAAGTGTTACCGATAATACCCGGCGTAAATTCCCCCAAGGGCAAGCAGCTCCTCATGGGTGCCCCGCTCCGCGATGCCGTTGTCAGCCACCACCAGGATCTCATCGGCATTCTGGATGGTGGACAGCCGGTGGGCGATGGTGATAGTAGTACGGTTGTGGGACAGGGCGTCCAGACTCTTCTGGATCCAGCGTTCGCTCTCGTTGTCCAGGGCGCTGGTGGCCTCGTCCAGGATCAGGATGGGCGGGTTCTTTAAGAAGACTCTGGCAATGGAAATGCGCTGCTTCTGTCCGCCGGAGAGCCGGGTGCCCCGCTCTCCCACATAAGTGTCATAGCCTTCGGGAAGGCTTACGATAAAGTCGTGGATGTTGGCCCTTCTGGCCGCTTCCACGATTTCTTCTTCGGAGGCGCCGGGCTTGCCGTAGGCAATATTTTCCCGGATGGTGCCGCAGAAGAGATAAACGTCCTGCTGGACGATGCCGATCTGGCCCCGCAGGGAGGAAAGGGTCAGGTCCCGCACGTCCTTGCCGTCGATCAGCACCCGGCCGCCGGTCACATCATAGAACCGGGGCAGCAGGTTGCAGATGGTGGTCTTGCCGGAGCCGGAAGGCCCTACCAGAGCCACGGAACGGCCGGCCTGGATCTCAAAGGTGACATGTTCCAGCACCGGGGCGTCATCGTCCGGATAGTGGAAGGACACGTCTTCATAGGTGACAGTGCCCTTGATATCGGTGAGAGGCTTTGCGTCCGGCTTGTCCTGGATCTCGATCTCTGTGCCCATCACATCCAGGTAGCGGCGGAAGCCGGAGAGGCCTTTTTGCATCATTTCCATCAGCTCTACCAGGATCTGGATGGGACTGATAAAGATGCCGATATAGAGGGCGTACATGGACAGATCCACCACGTCCATCCGGCCCTGGGCGATGAGATAGCCGCCGTAGACCAGGGTCACCAGGTACATCATGCCCTGGAAGAAAAGATTCCCTCCGGTGAAATCGCCCATACATTTGTAGTTGGCGTCCTTGGAGCGGAGGAATCCCTGATTGCTTCTGGCGAATTTCTCCCGTTCAATGTCCTCGTTGGCGAAGGACTGCACCACCCGGATGCCGGCCAGGGTGTCCTGGAGGCTGGCGTTCACATCCCCGATTTTGCGGCGGTTGTCCAGGAAGGTGGCCTGCATCCGTCTGTTCTGGCTGATGGAGAAGATCAGCATGCAGATCACCAGGGCAAGCAGCGGAATGGCCAGCTGCCAGTTGATCAGGAACAGGAAGATAAAGGAACCAACGATCTTGATCAGGGAAATGAACAGGTTCTCCGGGCCGTGGTGGGCGAATTCCGCGATGTCGAAGAGGTCAGAGACCAGCTTGCTCATCATCTGGCCGGAGTTGTTCTGATTATAGTAGGAGAAGGACAGCTTCTCATAGTGGTCGAAGAGGCGGGAGCGCATGTCCCGTTCCATGTGGGCGCCCATCATGTGTCCCTGGTAGCTGACATAATATTTGCACAGGCTCTGGAGCACATACATAATGAAAAGCCCGAGGCCGATAAGAGGCAGGGCATGGAGAATGGTTTCCCTGTCCCCGGTAAACAGGCGGTCGATGGCAGTCCGCAGGAACTGGGGATAGAGAAGATCTACCACGCTTATGAAGGTGGCGCAGAAAAGATCCAGGAAAAATACGGTTTTATAAGGCTGATAATAATGAATAAATTTTCGTAGTGCAGACATAGGGGAAGACTTCCTTTCCATCAGATTAGAATATTATAACACCAGGGAGCAGGGGCGGGTCAAGAAGCAGATTGGGCTTTTTAATCGGTTCCAAATATGCTATAGTTAGGAAAGCAATAAAAACGCAGGGAGAAATGATATGCACAACGATTTGCTTACTATTGGGAAATTTACTATACACGGCTATGGACTGATGATCGGCATTGGATTTGCCGCAGCTTACCTTGTGACGGAGTACCGGGCCAGGAAGCGGGGGATGGATACGGATATGGTCTATATCCTGTTCTTCAGTTCGATCATCTTCGGGCTTCTGGGGGCCAAGCTTTGTTACTATCTGACTATCCTGGATGAACTTCTCAAGGATTTCAGCCTTCTGCTCTCCGAGGGGTTCGTGGTGTACGGCGGAATCATCGGAGGCGTGCTGGCAGGGTATGTGGCCTGCCGGATCAAAAAACAGGATTTCTGGAAATATTTTGACCTGGTGGCGCCTGCCATTGCCCTTGCCCAGGGATTTGGACGGATCGGCTGTCTGCTGGCGGGGTGCTGCTACGGGCGGGAGACCACGTCGGCGTTGTCCATCACCTTCCAGAACTCGGATTTCGCCCCCAACGGGGTGGCGCTGATCCCCACCCAGATCTATTCCAGCCTGCTGGATTTTCTGAACTTTGCCGTGCTGTGTCTGATCGCCCGGCATGTGAAGAAGGATAAGATCGTGGCCGGGTGCTACCTGGTGTTCTACAGCATCGGCCGGTTTATCCTGGAATTCTTCCGGGGAGATCTGGAGCGTGGGAGTGTGGGGGCTCTTAGTACATCCCAGTTTATCTCCATCTTTATACTGGCGGCAGGGCTTCTTCTGCTGGCCTGGGGAAGGGGGAAAGGAACATGGAGCAGTACACAGGAAGATCCGTCTTAAATAAGATCGCGGCAGGGAAGGTTTTCTTCTACTCCCGGAAGGCGCAGGAAGTGCGGCGGGAGGAGGGAAAGGACCCGGCGGCGGAGCTGGCCCGGTTTTGCCGGGCGAAGGAAGCGGCTGCCGGGCAATTGGAAGAACTGGCCGGAAAAGCGGCGCAGGAGGTGGGAGAATCCGGAGCCCAGATTTTTGCGGCCCATGTGACGATCCTGAAGGATGAGGACTTTCATGCCTGTATCACGGAAATGATCGAGAAAGAGAAGGTCAACGCGGAGTATGCGGTGGCTGCCGCGGGGGAGCATTATGCCCGGATGTTCGTCCGGATGGAGGATGAATACTTCCGGGCAAGGGAAGCGGATATCCGGGATATCACCCGGCGGCTTCTGGAGAATCTTCAGGAAGAAGAGATTCTTACGGAAGAGGCGGCCGGAGGATCCCTGCCGGTGGGAGAGGAGCCGGTGATTCTGGCGGCGAAGGATCTGTCTCCCAGTGATACCCTGCGGATGGATCCGGCTCGGCTTGCAGGGATCGTGACGGAACAGGGCTCGGTTGCCTCTCACACGGCGATCCTGGCCCGGACCATGGGGATCCCGGCCATCCTGGGCGTCCCGGTGAGGGCGGACTGGAATGGGAGAATGGCAGTGCTGGACGGTGAAGAGGGGCTTGTGATCCTGGATCCGGAAGTGGACCTGCTGGAGGGATACCGCAGGCGGCAACGGGAAGAGAGTGAAGAGAGGGCGCGGCTTGAGAAGCTGAAAGGAGCCGGGGACGTGACGCTGGACGGGAAAGAGATCCAGCTGATGGCCAATATCGGAAGCGCCCGGGATATAGAGGAAGTTATAGAACAGGACGGGGCGGGCGTAGGCCTTTTCCGCAGTGAATATCTCTACCTGGGGCGGGAGGAGAGCCCGTCGGAGGAAGAGCAGTACCTGGAGTATAAGTCCGTGCTGGAGAAGATGCAGGGGAAGCGAGTGGTGATCCGGACCCTGGACGCAGGAGCGGATAAGCAGGCAGCGTATCTTGGGATGGCCCGGGAGGAAAATCCGGCCCTTGGCTGCCGGGGGATCCGGCTGTGCCTGAAGCGCCGGGAGTTATTCCGCACCCAGCTGCGGGCCCTTCTCAGAGCCAGTGTCTGGGGGAATCTGGAAGTAATGTATCCCATGATCATCTCGGTTGCGGAAGTGCAAAAGATCCAGGAGATCCTTAAGGAGGCCAGGGAAGAACTGACGAAAGAAGGAATCCCCTGGAAGGACTTTCCCCAGGGGGTGATGATCGAGACGCCGGCGGCTGTGATGATCAGCCGGGAACTGGCGGCGGAGGTGGATTTCTTCAGTATCGGGACTAACGATCTGACCCAGTATACCCTGGCGGTGGACCGGCAGAACGGGAATCTTGGCGCTTACTATGATCCTCGTCATCCGGCGATCCTGCAGATGATCCGGATGGTGGTGGAAAACGGACACGCACAAGGCTGCCGGGTGGGGATCTGCGGGGATCTGGGATCAGACCCGGAGCTGACGAAAGTCTTTGTGAAGATGGGGGTGGACGAGCTTTCGGTTCCGCCTGCCAGTATCCTGCCTCTTAGGGAGGTCATCCGGAACAGCCGGGCAGGGGCGGAAAATTCGTGATTTCATCTGGACAGAATGAAGATCTTACAGTAAAATAAAAAGGTGGCGGACAGAAGCCGGAGAGGGCTTCTGTTTTGCTGTTTAAGGATAGAAGGGAGACGAGAGGAATGAAGAGAGAAACATTCGGTTCCCGGATCGGGTTCATCCTGGTATCCGCAGGGTGTGCCATCGGGATCGGAAATGTATGGAAATTCCCGTATCTTTGCGGGGAATATGGAGGGGCGGCATTTATTTTGATCTACCTGATCTTTTTGCTGATCATGGGGATCCCCGTCCTGGTATGCGAGTTTTCCATCGGCCGTGCCAGCCGGTTCAGCGTGGCGGCTTCTTTTGAGAAGCTGGCGCCGGAGGGGACGAAGTGGCACTGGACGAAATGGATCGGCATCGTGGGAAGCTATCTTCTGATGATGTTCTACACCACCGTAGGCGGATGGCTTCTGTATTACTGTTTTAAGAGTATCAAAGGTGATTTCAACGGCGCCAGCACCGAGGAAGTGACGGCGGCCTTCTCTGAAGTGATGGGCAACATGCCGGTGATGGCTTTCTGGACCATCCTGATCTGCGTGATCGGATTCGCGGTGTGCGTGTTCGGGATCCAGAAGGGGATCGAGCGGGCGTCTAAGTTCATGATGTCCATTCTGTTGGTACTGATGATCATTCTGGCGATCCACTCTGTATTCATGGAGGGAGCGGGAGAAGGAATTCATTTCTACCTGGTTCCGGATTTTGCCAAGATGGCGGAGCAGGGCATTGGAAATGTGATCTTCGCGGCCCTGAGCCAGTCCTTCTTTACCCTGTCCATCGGTATCGGCGCCATGATGATCTTCGGAAGCTATATGCCCAAAGACCGGGCACTTCTGGGGGAGGCGGTGAGCATCACAGCCCTGGATACCAGCGTTGCGCTGACGGCGGGATTTATCATCATTCCAGCCTGCTTTGCCTTTGGCATCGAGCCGGGATCCGGTCCCAGCCTGATCTTTATCACCATCCCCAATATTTTCGCCCAGATTCCGGGCGGCGCGTTCTGGGGCGGGCTTTTCTTCCTGTTCCTGACCTTTGCCGCGTTTACCACGGTAGTGGCGGTATTTGAGAATATTATTTCCTTTGACATGGACCTGTTTGGATGGTCCCGGAGCAAGAGCGTGATCGTGAGCGCGGTACTGATCATCCTGCTGAGTATGCCCTGCGTACTGGGCTTCAACGTGCTGGCAGGCTTCCAGCCGCTGGGAGAGGGAAGCACCATCATGGATCTGGAGGACTTTATCGTGTCCAACAACCTGCTTCCTCTGGGCAGCCTTGGCTATGTGCTCTTCTGTACCCGGAAGAACGGCTGGGGCTGGGAGAAGTTCCTGGAAGAGGCCAATACCGGCAAGGGCCCCAGATTCCCGCGGGGACTTAAGAATTATGTGGCTTACGGGATCCCGCTGATCATCATGGTGATCTATCTGAAGGGATACTATGACAAGTTTGCGCCCATGGGCACCACAGCCCTGGCAGGGTGGATGGCCATCGCCGTTTTGTTCCTGGCATTTGTGATCTACTGCGGCGTGGCAGGAGGAAAGAAAGAAGCGTGAAATCCGGTTGCCCTTCGCTGATTTTTCCTCTATAATATCTTTAGGTTTACAAAGGGTTCATCATTTTACGAAAAAAGGAGATAAAAGGGATGGATAACAGCAAACGTCCGGACGATATGGTCCGTATTACAACCAGTGAACTGGCGGAGGCATTTATTGAAGAACAGATAAAAGAGATTCAGGAGCAGGTAGGCGACAAAAAGGTGCTGCTGGCTCTGTCCGGAGGAGTGGATTCCTCTGTTGTGGCGGCGCTTCTTATCAAGGCCATCGGCAAACAGCTGGTGTGCGTCCATGTGAACCACGGCCTGCTGCGCAAAGGCGAGCCGGAGCAGGTGGTTCAGGTGTTCCGGGATGAGATGGACGCCAACCTGGTGTATGTAGACGCCATCGACAGCTTTCTTGACAAGCTGGAAGGGGTGGAGGAACCGGAGCAGAAGCGTAAGATCATCGGCGCGGAGTTTATCCGGGTATTCGAAGAAGAGGCGAGAAAGCTGGAGGGGATCGAGTTCCTGGCCCAGGGAACTATCTATCCTGACATCCTGGAGAGCGACGGCGTGAAGGCTCACCACAACGTGGGCGGCCTGCCGGAGGATCTGCAGTTTGAGCTGGTAGAGCCCCTGAAGCTGCTTTTCAAGGACGAAGTGCGGGTGGTAGGTAAGGCCCTTGGCCTGCCGGACGGCATGGTATACCGTCAGCCCTTCCCGGGACCGGGACTTGGGGTGCGGTGCCTTGGCGCCATCACCAGAGACCGTCTGGAGGCTGTCCGGGAGTCAGACGCCATCCTCAGGGAGGAATTCGCGAAGAACGGCCTGGAAGGCAAGGTATGGCAGTACTTCACCATCATCCCGGACTTCAAGTCTGTGGGTGTGAAAGAAGGCAAGCGCTCCTTTGAGTGGCCGGTGATCATCCGTGCCGTGAACACCAAGGACGCTATGACAGCTACGGTGGAGGACGTGCCCTTCGCCCTGTTGCAGCACATCACTGACCGGATCACCAAAGAAGTACCGGGTGTGAACCGGGTGTGCTACGACCTGACGCCGAAGCCGACGGGAACCATCGAGTGGGAATAAGAAATAGAGAATAGTTATGGCGGCAGAGAGGCAGAAGATTTCTCTGCCGCTGTGTTTACAAGAGAGTTTTATGGGACACCTTGTGTGATAGGGTCATGACAGCAATGAAGAGGCGGAGGACAGGCAATGAGCCAGGAAGAGACAAAAACCTACAAAACTTCATCCATCAATAACCGGCGGTATCTGGGGAATAAGTATAAGCTTCTCCCCTTTATCAAAAGCGTTGTGGAGGCGGAGTGCCGCGAGATCCATACGGTGGCGGACATTTTCGCTGGCACGGGCGCAGTGTCCTCGGCTTTTGCCGACAAGACCCTGATCACCAACGACCTGATGTACAGCAATTACATCTGCAACTATGCCTGGTTCGGCGCGGAACCCTATGAGCCCCGGAAGATCATCGACCAGGTGGTCCGGTATAACGGGAAGATCAATCCCGGAGAGAATTATATGACCCGCAATTTCGCGGATACTTATTTCAGCAAAAGGGATTGCGCCAGGATCGGGTATATCCGGGAGGATATTGAGCGGAATTACAAAAGAGGCAATCTCAACCGGAGAGAGCGTGCCATCCTGATCACGTCCCTGCTCTACGCCATGGACCGGATCGCTGTGACCTGCGGGCATTATGACGCCTACAGGAAGGGAGCCAAATTCGAAGGGTCGCTGGAGCTTTGCGTTCCGCTGGCAGAGGTTCACAACAACCCGCAGAACCAGTGTTTCAATGAGGACGCCAACAACCTGGTCAAAAGGATCGAGGCGGATCTTGTCTATATCGACCCGCCCTACAACTCAAGGCAGTACTGTGACACCTATCATCTGCTTGAGAATGTGGCGCGGTGGGAGAAGCCGGAAGTATTCGGCGTGGCGAAGAAGATGGACCGGAGCGGGATGAAGAGCAGATACTGCACCACCGGAGCGACCAAGGCATTTGAGACCTTGATCCAGGATATCAAGGCCAGGTATATCCTGCTTTCCTACAACAATATGGCGGAGAAGGGAAACGGCCGTTCCAACGCCAAGATCTCCGATGATGACATTATGCGGATCCTGGGCCGCAAAGGGGAGGTAAAGGTTTTTGAGGAGAGCTATAAGGCCTTTACCACCGGGAAATCCGATCTCCCTGAGAATGCGGAGCGGTTATTTCTATGTACTTGTTTTGATGAGGAGCAGACGATATGATCCAGTCACCCCTTAACTATACCGGCGGCAAATACAAATTGCTGCCGCAGATCCTGCCGTTGTTCCCGGGAGACATCCGCGTCTTCGTAGACCTGTTCTGTGGAGGCTGCAACGTGGGCCTCAATGTGGACTGCAGCCAGGTCATATACAACGACCGGAATGAGAATCTGTTCCGTCTGTATCGCACGTTCCAGAAGCTGGACAAAGAAAGATTGCTGGGATGGATCTACGAGATCATAGAGAGCTACGGCCTTTCTCTGGTGAGCAGGAACGGGTACGCCCATTACCACTGCGACAGCAGCAAGGGACTTGGAAGCTGGAACAGGGAAGGGTATCTGAAGCTGCGCAGAGATTTTAACCAGAGGCACGGAGCCGGGGAGCGGGACGATTACTACTACGTCATGCTCTATGTGCTGATCGTGTATGCCTTCAACAACCAGATCCGGTTTAATGCCGATGGAGAATTTAACCTGCCGGTGGGGAAAAGAGACTTTAACGGAAGGATGGAGCAGAAACTCCTTGCCTTCCTGGACCGGATCCGGGAGCAGGACTGCTGTTTCACCTGCTATGATTTCAGAGAGCTTGACACTTCTGCCTGGACATCCCGGGATTTTGTCTATGCGGATCCGCCCTATCTCATCACCTGCGCCACTTATAATGAGCAGGGCGGGTGGGATGCGGATGCCGAGCGGGCGCTTCTTTCCTTCCTGGATGAGCTGGATGGAAGGAAGATCCGCTTTGCTCTGTCCAACGTGCTCAGGAGCAAGGGGCGGGAAAATGAGATCCTGCTTGACTGGCTGGCCCGGAATACAGGCCGGTACCAGGCAGTGGGACTTGACTACAGCTATTCCAATTCCAGTTATCAGACCAAAGACCGAAGCTCTTCCTCGGAAGAAGTGCTGATCATCAATTATGAACCAGAACGGTGAGGTGCCAATATGATCGTTGAGAGAAATCAGATCTTTAATCTGATGGATACAAACGGCAGACGAAGCGATGTCCTGAATGCCCTGAAAATCTATCTGGAGATCCTGGAGGAATTGCAGGAAACCTTCCCCGCTGAACATTGGGGAACCTATCCGGAGAGTCTGTCCCAGTTCCTGTTCTATGAAAAGGCGCTGGAGAAGTCACCAGATGTTTTTAAGAAACACAGCAACTACGATCGCTTCATCCGGGAGCTGGGCGATGACCGCCGGAAATTTCTGGACAGAGACAAACGATGGGTGGCGGAGAATCTGCCAGGACTGGCGAAAGACCTGGATGAGGCCGTTGAGAAACGGGCCCGCCATTACACCAGCAACCTGGTGAAGATGGGATTCGCGGACGGGAACCGGAAGATCACCGAGGCGGGTTATTCTTACCTGAAGGGAACCATCGTCCGGGACGAACTGGAGGAATTACTGCCGCTGGACAATGTGAACCTGGCGCTTCTCAGGCAATTGTCCAAACTGAAGATCTTTGGCTCTCCTGTTAACGGGAAGCGGAGTTTCTACTCTCCCTTCCTTATGGCGCTGGTGCTGCTGCTGGATGACGAGGCCATAGACGCCCACAGCTTTGAGGTGATTGTCCAGGGGCTCTCCCCCTACAGCAGCGAGGAAGTGAAGGAAGCGGTCCGCAGGAAAGGGAAATGTGTTTCAGAACTGGAGGAAGCCATCCGGGATATCCACATTGTTATTCCGGAAGAGCTGGCCGGAAAAAACGATGTGGAATATGACGTGTTCCGGCGCATTTTCAAGGGATCAAAAAGCAATGATTCCATATCCAGGACGTACTACGATTTCTTCCGCGCCCTGAAAGCATTCCGGGACGACCGGACAGAAGCGGCTTATGGGGATCTGCTGGAATGTCTGGACCGGGAGAGCAGCGCTTCCCTGTACAAAGCCTTTGGATATGGGAAAGCCATCTTCGCAGCGGGGAACCGGGGCAGCAGATACGACCTGGAACGGTTCCTGGAGAAAAATAAGGATCATCCCTTCCTGGCTTCCGGGGATCTCGTGGGAGCCTTTTATACGGCGTTTGCCAGATCCAAGTGGATCGACGGAATCCGGGAGTACTCGGACACCACCGTTCGTCTGCTGGGCGCTACCGGCCTGTTCCGGTTTAAGAATCTGCCGGAATTATCTTACCGGGAGATCCTCTCTCATATGTTGGATGTGGAAGAGCTGCGGGGGCAGGTGTTCGGGGAGATGACGGAAGAAGAATATATGCGCTATGAGGGCGTGGAGGATTCTTACTTCGGGAAGAATCTCTCCCTTGCGGAGATCTTCCGGTATTCCCAGGATGATATCCATGCCATAACGAACAGGCTGGAACAGTTGCTGGGCGTAACCGGATCTGCTGACGTGAGGAAGCGTCTCAGTGAGCAGAAAAGCGCCGGATTTATGGCTCATATCAATGAAAAATATCCCAGGGAGAGGGTTATGGAGCTTCTTCCCCTGTTCTCAGACCGGAAGAAGGACAGCCAGATCAAGAAGGCGGTAAATGACGGAGCCACCGTGCCCACCATATACGAGTACATGATCGGGATCGCCTGGTACTATATCTCGAAGGGAGAGTTTGACCTGTATCACAGTCTGAACCTGACCCTGAACGCTGATTTTGAACCGGTGATCCACGCCGGCGGCGGAGAGGGCGATATTGTGATCGACTATGATGACCTGGTGCTCATGCTTGAGGTGACGCTTATGAACAAGCAGGCACAGAAGAGGGGAGAATGGGAGCCGGTGCTGCGGCACTCCCTGAACCTGAAGGCGGCCGGCGGGACGAAGGAGACGATCACCTTCTTCATAGCAGATGAGCTGGATTATAATACCGTCAATATCTGGAGAGCCGTTGCGGCGGTATCCCTGGAATCTACGGACACTCACGCCAAAGTGGACGGGGTTGTGATCATGCCCTTTACCAATAAGGAGATCCTGGCTTTCCTTGAGAAAGGGATCTATTACAAGGAGATCGTAAAGGCAGTCAAAGCTTCTTTCGCGAAAGTGCCGCAGATCACGGATGTGAAATGGCAGGAGGAGATCCTGGCGGATCTGCTTGTTTGATTTCTGGTCAAAAATGGTTATAATTGAAAGAAAATGAATCAGTAATTGCTGGATGGGGGTAAGAGATGGAAACAACGATCAGCAAGTTCTTCCGGTCGTTTCAGATGAAGGAAGACAAAGAAAACAGCCACAGCTATGGCATTTACATGAAGGAGGCCCTGCAGGCTTTTGCCGAACGGGACAATAAAGAGACGGCAGGGGAGGTCTATGAGACATTTCTGGACTGCTACAAGCAATTGCTTGGCGGGAACGATAACTTCGTGGATCTTCTGGATATCCTGCGGGGATATGAGGAGAACGCGGCGCTCCTTATTGATAAGCAGCGGGACCACTATGTGCATTCGGTCAATGTGTTCCTGCTGGGGATCCGGATCTGGCAGAGGAATCCCGCTTTCCGCAATGCGGCAGAAGCTTATCTGGAAGGACAGGGGAAGTGTTCCTTCTCCGGGGTGGAGGAGGAATTCTTCTTCCGCTGGGGGATGGCGGCTCTGTTCCATGATACCGGCTATCCGGTGGAGATCACCAGTAACCAGGTGAAGAAATTCATCGGGACCGTGGTGGCTGACGGGACGCGGAGCGCGGGGACTTATATCGGCTATCAGGACGAGGCCTGCCTGACCACCCTGACCTGCAATGGGGAGAAGCTTGACTTTGTGGCTATGTTAAGCCGCCATATGGGGGAGACGCTGGGAGTGGATGAAGAACTTCTGGAAAAAACTCTCGCCGGATTTATCCGGGATATGCAGCAGGGCGGCCATGTGGATCACGGATATTACAGCGCTCTGGCGCTTTTGCAGCACTATGGGTTTATGGCGGGAGGAAGCGATTCTTCCAGACAGATTTATCAGGAGGCCATTCTGGATGCGGCCTGTGCCATCCTTCTGCATAACTACTACAAGCATGTGCTGCAGAAACCGCCTTTTTCTCTGCCGCCGCTGGCGGCGGATCTTCATCCTCTGGGATATCTTCTGATTCTGTGTGATGAGCTGCAGGAGTGGAATCGGCAGGCATACGGGATCGTAGACCGGCAGAAGGTACAGGCGGCGGACAGCAAGATCGAACTGGGGGAAGATTCCCTTAAGATTCATTACATTACTTACGGCGGCGTCCTGGGAGAAGCCTTTTCCGCGAAGAAGAAGCAGACGCTGGAGCAGCTGCTGAAGCTGGATCAGATATTCCCAGGTGGAGTGGAAGTAACCGTCACCACCAAGTCGGAGCTTCTGCTTTCTCACATTCAGTCTGGCGAGAGGAAGCTGCCGCGGCCTTTCCTGGAGCATGTGGAGCAGATGTCCAGGCGGATCCATGAGCGCTACAATGAGGCCCAGAAGGCGGCCCATCCGGATGAGCCGCTGGCGTATCCCGACTGGGAGAGCTTAAGCGACGATCTGAAGTATTCCAATATCCGTCAGGCCCGGTCTTACTTCGGCTATCTGGAAGCGGCAGGAATGTACGCTGCCCAGGAGGGAGGAAAGGAGCAGGAAGTATTGGAATTTCCGGAAGAGCTTACGGAAGCCCTGGCCCGTGCGGAGCATGAAAACTGGATGGCGGAGCGGATGGAGAACGGGTGGACTTACGGACCAGAGAAGGATGTGGAGAGGAAGCGGTCTCCCTATCTGGTTCCCTATGAAGAACTGTCGGAGGAGATCCGTCAGTTGGACCGGAACGCCATTGGAAATATCCTGCCTTTGTTCCACGAGATTGGTCTGCGGGTTTTCCGTTGTGAATAAGGATGAGGCGTATGAAGAAGATAGTAAGAGTTATTTTGTTTTTTGTTCCGTTTTTGCTGGGCGTGATCGGCTATTATGGGGTTGCGGGAGAAAGTCTGGGAAATTCTCTGTTTTACAGCATGAGCTTCTACGCGCTTAGCTTTGTCTCAGAAGCGCCGAATCTCCTGGTGGAATTCGCCCGTTGGCTGGCGCCTTTGATGACCGCAGGCGGAGTGATCCTGATCATCAATTCCCTGCGGGAACGGCTGCGGGCATGGATCGTAGGCGCAAGAAAGGGAAGCATTGCCGTCTGTGGAGCGGAAGAAGAGATTCGTCCTGTCCTGGAGGAACTGGGGGCAAGAGGGATTCGGATCCGGGACCGTCTGCCCCGGGCGGAGCGTTATATCTTTCTGGGAGAGGAGCGGGAGAATTTCCTGTTCTATGAGAAATATCAGAAAGAACTGGCCGGAAAGCAGGTCTATCTGCGGTGCGCTTCCATGAATGGAAGGAAAGCGGCGCCTGATCTGAAATTATTTTCTGAGGAAGAGATTGCCGCCAGACTGTACTGGAAAAAGTACGGGATCTGGCAGGAGGCCAGGGAGAAGGATTACCGGATGAAACTGGTTTTCCTTCAGTTTGGGCCGCTGGAAGAGCAGCTGCTCCTGTGGGGACTGCAGAATAACATCTTTTCTCCTGGCCAGGAGCTGGAATACCATATCTTTGGAGAGACAGGGCGTTTCCGGGCCATTTACCATGAGCTGGATCATATGGAGGATCGGATCATATACCATGAAGAGCCCTGGTATGAGGCGCAGGCGCTTCTTCTGGAGGCGGACCGGATCTTCGTTTGCGATACCACCGGCGTGCTCAGTGATCTTCTCTATGCCCTGCCTCAGAAGAGGGTCCATGTGCTGGCGGATGGCCGGGACGTGGCCTGTTATGAGGAACAGTCCCGTCTTGTGGTCTTCAACTGGAAGCAGGAGGCTCTTACGGTGGAACATATCCTGGATGAGGCGCTGCTGGTGCGGGCCAAGCATATCAATCTCAGGTACGCCCATCTCTATTCCGGCGTGGAGGAGACAAAGCAGAATCTGGAGGATCAGTGGAACCAGTTGGATGCGTTTACCAGGTATTCCAATATCAGCGCGGCAGATTACCATGAAGTGCGGCTTCAGATGATAGAAGACTGGAAGCAGGAGACCGGGAAACAGGAGCCGGACGAGGAGTATCTTCGCTATCTGGCCGAGCTGGAGCATATCCGGTGGAATCGGTACCACTATATCCACAACTGGCGCCTGGGAACGCCTGAGAATGGGAAGAACAAGGACAAGGCAAGACGGATACACCGGGATCTGATTCCCTTTGGGGAACTGACAGAAGGGGAGAAGGAAAAGGATGCGGAGAATATCCGGGTGCTGCTGTCGATGGACGTTTGTCTGGCCGGAAAGTAAAGGAAAGAAGCGGGGGATACCCGCTTCTTTTATTGCACTTTTTGCAAAGGCTTGTTCCTAGCCCTCCTCCAGGATCTCCCGGATGATTCTGGCGTTTTCCTTAAAACTGGAGTTTTCTGGCATTTCCTTTGCCAGCGCTTCCCAGATCTTCAGGGATTCTTCCAGATAGTAGGAATAATAGCCGCCTGGTACGATACAGGCGAACGTGTAATTCAGATACCCCAGTTGTTTCCTGCCGCCGATGTGATCCGGGAACATTTCTACAAAGACTTCTGCATAGTGGATCGCCAGTTCGCAGGCGTTTTCCGCTTCGTCGTAGGCTTCCTTCTCCTTGAATTCCTTCGCCTGTTCCTCGAAGGTCTGCGCCAGCAGCCGGATGCGGGAGCCGGCGTAATCCGGGAGGGAAAGTCCGTGGAAAGCGGGGACCTTTGGGAAGAGGGCCGGGATCTGGCAAATCATCTCCCGGTATTTTTCTCCGTAATCTTCTGCTGATTCAAAATCTTTCTGTTTCAGGGCGATCTCGATCAGAGTCAGGAAGCAGTGGCAGGCCATGTCATAGGCGGTTATGTCTTCGGGCATTTGCTGCCAGGCTTCCCGGCGCAGCGTACAGACCTGAAGGGCCAGTTCTTTCGCCTTCTCATAATGGCCGCAGCGAAGAGCTGCGTTGCAGCAGTAGTTCCAGGCGTCCCCTGGCTGCTGCGGAGAACTTTCGGCTGCAGTATCCTGCTGCGGGGTCCCGCGAAGTTCCAGGTAGCGTTGGTAATAAGGCCAGGCTTCCTCCCAGCTTCCTGCTTCGCAGTAGCTGTCCCCGAGAGTCGCCGCCTTCTCAGAGAGTTCCATCCGGTTGGGGGAGGAGGGATCCTTCCGGTACAGTTCCTCGGACAGGTTCAAGGCCCGCTTCCAGTAATGCCGGGCTTCCTCCTCCTGCTCCCGTCTGTGGCAGAACTGCGCCATGTTGGTACAGTACCTGGCAAGATGGTTCTGGTAAGCGGGCACAGAAGGCTCACGGGCCACGGCTTCTTCGCAGAGCTCAATGCTGCGTTGCTTATGTTGTTTGGCTCCATCATAGTCAAAAGCAGCTTCGTCCTGGCGGCTCAGGATCTGATGATCAGAGGCCAGGGCCATAAGATCTTCCAGAGACCGGGTCTCTTCATAAATCATCTGATGAAGGGCGAAGCTTTCCTGGCAGCAGGATTTCGCATTTCCCATATCCTCTTCCTCTTCGTATAACTGCCCGAAGCGGGCTAGGTAAGAGGCTAGGGCGCGTCTGGCCAGGGCGCTTCCGGAACGCTCCGCCGCTTTCCGGGCGGCGTCTGCGGCCTGGGAGAGGAACTCTTTTTCCTGTTTTCTGTCTCCCTTCAGTCCATAGTAGCGGCTGAAACGGTCAAGGGTATGGGCCAGATCCAGCCAGGCTTCCAGGGAATTGCTGCGGCAAACCAGTTTTTGGCTGATCTCCAGCGCCCGTTGACAGAACTGCAGCACGTCTGGAGAAACGCCCTCATTCCAGCCAAGACTGGTATTGGCCAGGGTGTCGCCGTTGAAATTGCAGCAGACCGCCAGATTCCTCAGGTTGTGATAGGTAGGCTCCTTTTCTGTCAGATCTTCCAGGATGGCCAGACTTTGTCTGGCATATTTCAGGGAATCGTTCTGGGGGAGGATCAGGTTGCTGCAGATGCGTCCCAGATCCATATAGCAGATTGCCAGCCTCCTGGCGTCTGCGCTGTCTCCGTCCCGGGCCAGCCGTTTGGCCAGAGGCAGAAGATGAGTGTAGGTCTCCCGGGCGGCCCGGTATTTTTTCTGTTCCCGCAGGACGTTGCCGCACTGGAGCCCCATGGTGAGCCGCCGGGACATGGAGAGGGTGCTGTGCAGTTCTTCATCGGCCAGATCAGTCAGGAGTTTGCCATCCTGGAACATTTGGAGAGCCTGGGAGAGGTTCCCTTCTGTCATGGCAAGCTGTCCCAGGCGGTCATAGCTGGCGGTGAGGGCCCAGATGGCGGCTTCTGTGGGGGATTCTTTTGCCCACCTGGCTACCAGCTTCTGATGGGCCAGCAGTTCATCCCTAGCGCCGGGTAAGTTTCCCTGGCCTTCCAGGCAGGCGGCCAGGCGGGAATGGAGCCAGAGAGTTGTATTTCTTGCTGTCTCCGGTTCCAGACGGGGAGACAGTTTTTCCAGCGTCTCCTGCAGCTTCTGACAGATCCCGGCTGCCTGTGAGTATTGCTGACATTCCAGGTACAGCTCTGCCAGGTCCTGCAGATCGGCAAGCAGCGTCTCGCCTCCGGTTCCTGTCCGGGCGAATTCTTCTTCTCTTGTGGCGGCAAGTTTCTTCTGCCAGGCAATGGCCTTCTCCTGATCCAGGGGAACGCCATACCCGGTGCGGTAGAGGGACACCAGCTTCTCCATGGCCTGGGGCAGCCTGGCAAAGGCAGCTTCTTCGATCAGTTTTACGCCGCGTCCGGGGTCTACTTCCACATCGATGCCGCCAAGATAGGCCAGGCCGATGAACAGGAGGTGCTCCGGGGAATTGTCGTTTTCCCGGACGGCAATCTCCTGGAAGGAATCCATAAGAGAAGCCTTGAGCGAGGATTTGTCGCTGCTGGTCACGCAGGAAGGGAGACCCTGGTAATATTGCTTCAGAAGCTGCCGGTCGGTGTCCTGCAGCTCTACAGGCAGGATCTTTTTCTCTTCTTTCTGAGCCATGGGGTACTCGATATCCATGACGTAATTTTTCTCATTTACCAGGTTGGGCGTTACCGCCAGGGCGAAAAGGTGGCTTTTCTCCAGCGCCTCCTGAATGGCTGCGTTGAAATTCTCGCCGGGGGTGAGGAATTCGTCATACCAGATGGCGATGTCACGGCAGAATTCATTTTCGTGGATCAGCTTCATCAGTTCCTGGGCATATCTGCGGTCTTTCTTCCGGTAACTTAAGAATACATAGGCGTCGAAGGCAGCCCGCACCTGCCGGGCCAGGTCGTCAGGGACCAGGACTGTGCGCAGGAAGTTTTCCAGCTTCTGGCGATAGGGGATCTCGGTGAGATCGGTGGATGTGCGGTCCAGAAACTGGATGTTGCCGCAGATCCGGTTGAAGTCGGCGGCCAGGCCGCTGTTGACCAGGATGGGCAGGACGGGGATGTGATGATCTGCCGCCAGGGTGAATTCCCGTGTCCGGGCGTCTGTTTCCTCCATCAGGAAGGCTTCCGAGACAGGGATGACAAAGAGCTGCATCTGCAGCAGGCTGTCACAAAAGTCTTCTTCCTCATCTGCGCCCCAGGGGGAGCTTTGCGCCAGATCCCGGTACCAGATGGCGCAGTCCCAGAGATCCAGAAGTTCCTGGGACAGAGAGTCAAAATAAATGGGGAAATCTTCCGGGTGGCAGCAGAAGTAAAGGCGGGGTTTCCCGCCGGGGGCGGAGCCTGCCCGGGTCCGGTAGTGAAGCGTGCTCATAAGAAGGTACCTCCTTAAATATAAGAAAAATGATGGAAAATATTAACAGAGCTGGCTTTTCAACAGTTTTTTGATAAGTTATTATAAATATAACTGATATTTTAGCGGTAAGCAAGAGATGAAAAGGAGGCGTAACCATGAGTGAATCATACTGGAACGGCGCGGAAGCGGCCCACCGCCGGGTGATGATGAAGGCTGCGGGCTATTCCGACGGCGATATCCGAAAGAAACCTCACATCGGCGTGCCCAACTCCTACATGGCAGGCTCCCCGGGGACGGCCCATTTAAGACAGATCGCGGAGGCGGTGAAGGAAGGGATCTGGGCGGCCGGCGGGGTGCCGGTAGAGTTTGGGATCCCGGCCACTTGCGGCAACATCGCCAACGGGGCGGAGGAATTAAAGTACGAGCAGGTGGGGAGAGACATTGTGGCCATGTCGGTGGAATTTGTCACCCGGGTCCACAATTTCGACGGCCTGGCGATGATCGCGTCCTGCGACAATATCATTGCCGGCTGTTATCTGGCGGCCATGCGGCTTGACCTGCCTGCTATGATCGTCACCGGAGGCTCCATGCAGCCGGGGCAGTACTGCGGGAAGACGGTAGTGGAGGCGGATCTGGATTCAGCCCGGTTCTCCGGGGCTTCGGAAGAAGAGCTGATGGAGATGGAAGACAACGTGTGCCCGTCCTTCGGGGCATGTCCTTCCATGGGGACTGCCAATACCATGCAGATGCTGGGGGAGGTGCTGAACCTGGTGCTGCCGGGGACTTCCACCATCCCGGCTTCTGACAACGCCAAGCTGCGCAAAGCCCGGGAGGCGGGGAAGACCATTGTGGAGATGACCAGGGCAGGACGGAAGCCCTCAGAGCTGATTACCAGAGAAGTGCTTCTGAATTCCATCATGTTCGACCTGGCGGTAGCAGGCTCCACCAATGCGGTGCTCCACATCCTGTCCTTTGCCTATGAGCTGGGGATTCCGCTCAGCCTGGAGGATTTCGAACGGTATGCCAAAGAGATCCACTGTATCAACGCAGTGGTGCCAAGCGGTCCCTATACGGTGGTGGATTTCCACTATGCAGGGGGCGTCATGAATGTGATGAAAATGCTGGAGAGCAAGCTTTACACGGATGTGCCGGATATGTACGGGACTACCTGGAAGGAAATGCTGGAGCGGGTAACGCCCCGGGAGAATGAGGTGATCCACTCCCTGGAGAAACCACTGTTCCATGAGCCGGGACTGAAGATCCTGCGGGGGAATCTGTCGCCCAACGGAGCCATTGTCCGACCTACGGCAGTGTATGAGGAAGTGAAGTACCTGAAGGGGAAGGCCAAGGTCTTCGAGGGAGATCGTCCGGCCTTCGAGGCCATCCAGTCCGGCGAGATCGTGCCGGGAGATATTATCGTTATCCGGTATGAAGGGTGCAAGGGAGCGCCGGGTATGAAGGAACTGATGCTGAGTATCGACGCCCTGATCGGCCTGGGGCTTCACAAGAGCGTGGGACTGATCTCGGACGCACGGTTCTCCGGATTCAATTACGGGGCCATCGTGGGCCACGTGTCGCCGGAGGCTTATGACGGAGGAACGATCGCCCTGGTGGAAAACGGAGATGAGATCGTCATCGATATCCCGGGCGGGGAACTGAATCTTCTGGTGTCCGAGGAAGAACTGGCAAGACGGCGGGAAAACTGGGTATGCCCGCCTCTTAAGGAAGAGAAAGGCTGCCTCAACATTTACGCGAAGACCTGCCGGCCGGCGGAAGAAGGGGGAGCCATGCAGCCCTGGCCTTTGGGCGCCCGGTTCCACCGGTAGAAATCCATTGCGGGAAGGGGATTTCTGCGGTAAGATAACAAGTAAGAGAGAATAAGGAGGAAAGCGGATTATGCTGTTATTATCAAGAGAAGATATCAAGAAAGTATTTACCATCAAGGACGCCATTGAGGCGGACAAGAAAGCCTTTCAGCTGGTGGTGGAGGGAAAATGCGAAGCCCCTCTTCGGACCAACATCCAGGCGCCAAAGTATGAGGGATGTTTCCTGTTCATGCCCGCCTATGTGGAGGAGATGGACACGGCGTCTCTGAAGATCATCAACATCTTCCCCCACAACATTGACCAGGGGATCCCATCCTCTCCAGCCCAGGTGCTCCTCATCGATGGGACCACCGGACTGGTGACGGCAGTACTGGACGGAACTTATGTGACTCAGCTTCGTACCGGCGCGGCTTCCGGCGCGGCTTTTGATGTGCTGGCCAAGAAGGACTGCCGGATCGGAGCCCTTATCGGGACCGGCGGACAGGCTCCTACCCAGCTGGAGGCCATGATGGCAGCCAGGAAGCTGGAGGAAGTAAGAGTCTATGACCTGAACCTGGAGCGGACCAAAGAGTTTGCCGCCCGTATGCAGGAGGAACTGAAAGACTACGGAACCCGGATCGTGGCAGTGGAGAGTTCTGATGCGGCCATTGATGACGCGGATCTTATCATCACCGTGACCCCGTCTTCCAAGCCGGTATTTGACGGAACAAAGGTAAAAGCAGGAGCTACCATCAGTTGTGTAGGCGCTTATCAGCACCATATGCAGGAGATGGATCCGGCCATTCTGCCAAGAGCCTCCAAGATCTACTTTGACTCTGAGGACGCGGTGCTCTCCGAGTCCGGCGATATCCTGATCCCGCTGGAGCAGGGGATCATCACCAAGGATGACTTCACCGGCGACCTGGGTCAGGTGATCAAAGGCGAAATAGTGGGAAGAGAGAATGACGAAGAGATCATTGTCTTTGAGACGGTAGGCGTGGCCACCCAGGATCTGGTGGCGGCCAGAGAGATCTACGACAAGGCGGTAGCCGCAGGCGTGGGGATCAACTGGAACTAGAGAAGAACAGGAAAGCCAGGGCAGATACATGCCCTGGCTTTTTTATTTTCCCGGAGGGGCGGTGGAAGCCCGTACGATAAGTTCTGTGTGTAATAAAAGCGTGCCGATGGACACTCCATTCATCAGGCTATTTAGGGCATAGTAAGCGCTTTTCCCCAGCTGTATCCGGTCCTGGCGAAGGGTGGTGAGGGGCGGGCTGGTATAGGGGCAGAGGGGAAGATCGTCAAAGCCGATGACGCTGAAATCTTCCGGAACCCGCAGGCCCATCTCCTGACAGCGGACCAGGGCAGCCTGGGCGATCAGGTCATGACTGCAGATCAGGGCGGTCATGCCTTCTTCCAGAAAGCGAGGCAGATGTTCGTCCAGGCACTGAGAGATATAAGAGGAGAGGCCTGTGCAGGCGGAATCTGCGCAAAGCCCGTTCTGGCGCATGGCCCGGGAAAATGCCTTGCGGCGGACCTGCATGATATAGGAGTCAGGGGAGGTGCTCAGATAGCCGATCTTCTGGTGCCCCAGCTCCTTTAAGTGGGAGACGGCAAGAGCCATTCCCTCGTCGTTGTCCACGCCCACATAAGCCGTAGAAGGGTTGGCCAATACATGGTTATCGTAGAGAACGGCTGGCGTGCGGCTGGTCTCGAATTCCTGCATCCAGGGGTCGGCGAGGGAAAATCCTATCACGAAGGAACCCTGATAATGATTCTTCAGCATAAATACATCATAAGGCTCCTGCCGCTGAGATTCTTCATCCACTGGAATGATGTCTACCTGGTAGCCCTGGGGCTCCGCCATCTGCCGGAATCCCAGAACCACCTCGTAGCCAAACTGGTGGGGCTTTTGGTACTCCATGTTTTGGCTGGCGGCCAGGATGCAAAGCTTTGGCGCGGTTCCTTTCTGCCTGCGCAGACGGGTATATCCCATTTCCACCGCGGTTTCCA
Organism: Massilistercora timonensis; assembly: GCF_048354975.1. Taxonomy (NCBI): domain Bacteria; kingdom Bacillati; phylum Bacillota; class Clostridia; order Eubacteriales; genus Massilistercora; species Massilistercora timonensis. The sequence goes on from NZ_DBGCJQ010000061.1 coordinate 45,822, forward strand.
GAATTTGTTTCTGTAAAGTTTCGCTGATGTCAGGGGCGCCGTTGAGAGCTTTGGATACAGTGCCTTTTGTGACGCCAAGCCGGCGTGCGATATCCTGGATCGTGGTCATGCTTTCTTCTCCTCTTCATACAGGTTGCTGTTATGGACTTATTATATTACAAAAATCTACGAAAATGCAATACAGGATTGACGAGCCTGTAGAAATATACTATTATAATTCATATCGAAACTTAACGAAACATTTCCGGGCTTTAAAAGGAGGCGCGCGGAATGAAATGGATCTATGGGAAACAGGATTGGAAAACTCTGGAGCGGGGAATGGAGAATTGCTGGCTTCTTACCGACGGCCTGGGCGGTTATTCTTCTCTTACCGTGACCGGAGCCGCAGCCCGCAGCGATCACGCTCTTTTTATGGCCTGTGTAAGATCTCCGGGCCAGCAGGTCAATATGGTGCACAGACTGCGGGAGACACTGGAGAGAGGAGAGCAGAAATGGCTGCTTTCCACACAGGAGTTTGCAGATGGGAGCGCGGAGGAAGGTTTTCGGAATCTGGTGGAATTTTCCTATGAGGATACGGCCAGGTGGCGGTATGTGACGGCAGGGGTTGAAGTGGAGAAGGAGGCGGCTATGAAGCCGGGCAGTCCGGTGCTGGCGATCAGGTACCGGCTCACCAACCGGACCAGGGAGGCTTGTTGTCTGACAGTGACTCCGTTCTATCAGCTTGTCCCCAGGGGCAGTGACCTTGAGAAAGGACAGGATCTGTACTGGAGAAAAACAAAGGTTAAAAGCAGGGGATGGAGCCTGTTCTTTAAGACAAACGGTTCGTTCAGGGAGATACCGGAGATCCGGGAACGGTATTACTACCGATACGATATTTGTGATGGAAGGAGGAGTACCGGACAGGCGGCCGCCGGCCATCAGATTTTTATAGAGGCAGAGCCGGGCGCCGTCCGGGAACTGGAGATCCTCTACAGCCTGAAGACGATAGAGAGCAGCGCGGCAGAAGTGATCTGGCAGCAGAAAAGGTATCGGAAGGAACTTGCCCGGAAAGCGGGGTTTGCCCACCCCCTGGCAGATTTCCTGGCAAGAAGCGCAGATCAGTTTGTGGCGGTGCGGGATTTGCCCGGCAGCAGGACGATCCTGGCAGGTTTTCCCTGTTTTGGCGACTGGGGCAGGGATACGATGATTGCGCTTCCCGGACTCTGCCTCGCTACCGGACAGTATGGGAGGGCGAGAGCAATTCTCCAGACCTTTGCGTCCTATGAGAAGGACGGGCTTATGCCCAATTATTTTCTGAAAGAAACCCAGGAGCCGGTGTATGATACGGCGGATGCGGCGCTGCTTTTCATCAATTGCGTCTGGCAGTACTGGCAGGATACCGGGGACGAAAGATTTGTGTGTCAGATGTATCCTGTGATGGAGCGGATCATTCAAGGGTATTGCAGGGGAACGCGCTATGCCATCCATATGGACGAGGATGGGCTGATCTATGCCGGAGAAGGGGAAGAACAGGTGACCTGGATGAATATGCAGGCAGGAGAGATCCTGCCTACGCCCCGGCAGGGGAAACCGGTAGAGATCAATGCTTATTGGTACAATGCGCTGAGATGTATGGAGGCAATGGCGGGACCGGCGGGAAAGGATGGAAGCAGTTATGGGAGGCTGGCGCTTCAAGTCCGGCGGTCTTTCGCAGAAAAGTTCTGGATGGAGGAAAAGAATTGCCTGAAAGACCTGCTCTCCGGGTCGGGGGCAGATGAACAGATCCGCTGCAATCAGATCTGGGCTGTTTCCATGCCCTTTACCATGCTGGACCCGGAACAGGAACGGCAGATCGTGGACGTGGTGTTTGAGAAACTCTATACGCCTTACGGACTTCGAACACTGGAAGAAGAAGATCCACAGTTTCATCCGGTTTATAGTGGAGTGGTATCAGAGCGGGATCTGGCCTACCACCAGGGAACGGTGTGGGTCTTCCCGCTGGGGGCTTATTATCTGGCTTATCTGAAGGTGCACGGAGAGGACCGTAAAGCAAAAGAAACGGTAAGAAATCAGCTGGAAGTGCTGGAGAGCGCTCTGCGGGAGGGGTGCTGCGGACAACTGCCGGAAATCTACGATGGGGGGAATCCCATATCTTCCAAAGGATGTTTTGCCAAGGCATGGAGCGTGGGAGAACTACTGCGGGTATTTGAAAAACTCTGAAGGTTATCGGTTGTTCAGGGACCTCATCACCTTCCGGTTCAGGAGGGTGGTGAGGGCAAAGGTGAAGACGTCGGATACCGCCTGGGCGCACTGGATACCTGTAAGCCCCAGGAACTGCGGCAGGATGAGAAGGGCGGGGATGAAGAACAGCCCCTGCCGGGAGGCCGCCAGGATGGTGGCGGGAACAGTCTTGCCCATGGTCTGCATCATCATGTTGTTCATGATGATCCATCCGTTCAGGGCGAAGGTGACGCACTGGAAGCGTAAGGCGGTGGTGCCGATCTGGATCACATCCGGGTCGTTGCGGAAGATCCAGATGAGATGGCCGGAGAGGAAGCCGCCAAGAACAGCCAGGCCCAGAAGGACGGCGGTGGAGACCTTCACGCAGAACCAGAAGGCTTCTTTTACCCGATCGTATTTATCGGCGCCGTAGTTGAAGCCGCACACCGGCTGGAAGCCCTGGCCGAAGCCGATGAGAGCGGAGTTGGCGAACATCATGATCCGGCTGACCACGGACATGGCGGCGATAGCCGCATCTCCGTAGGGATTGGCCGCGATATTCAAAGTGGTGGTGGCAATACTTCCCAGCCCCTGCCGGAAGAGAGAGGGCAGTCCTCCGCCCATGATCTCGCGAAGCCGCAGGGCGGTAAGACGCACGTTGCGGAGGTGGATGGGAATACATTTGGAGACGCGAAGCCCCACAAGCAGCAGGCAGAAGCTGACGAACTGACTTAGGATGGTGGCGATGGCGGCCCCGGAGATCCCCAGGTCAAAGACGAAGATAAAGATGGGGTCCAGGATCACGTTGAGCACGCCGCCGGAGGTGATGCCGATCATAGCGTAGAAGGCATTCCCCTGGAAGCGGAGCTGGTTGTTGAGCACCAGCTGGGCAGTCATATAGGGTGCCCCAAGAAGGATGAAGCGCAGATAATCCCTGGTGTAAGGGAAGATGGTTTCAGTTGAGCCCAGGAGATGGGAGAGAGGGTCCAGGAAGATAAGGCCCAGGACCATCACAAGGATCCCCAGGGCGAAGGCAAGGAAGAATCCGGTGGAAGCCAGCTCTCTGGCGGACTGGACGTCCTTGGAGCCCAGATGTCGGGAGATGGAGTTGCCGGAGCCGTGACCGCAGAAAAATCCCAGGGCCTGGATGATGGCCATCACAGGGAATACCACGCCTACCGCGGCGGTGGCGCTGGTTCCGATCTTGCCGACGAAGAAGGTGTCGGCCATGTTGTAGAATGATGTGATGAGCATGCTGATGATGGTGGGGACGGCGAGACGGCCGATAAGACCGGGGATGGGCGCCTCCGTCATCATTTCGAATTTCTGCTCCTGAGACATTGCCCTGGACAATTGGATCGCTTCCTGTTCTTTTAAGATGAAAATTGAATGGTTCTATTCTTATGATAGCACAAATCCTGGAGTTTGCTCACAAAATCCGGGATTTATTTTTGCGGGGATCCTGTGGTATAATCAGCAGGACGAGGTGAGATAAGGTATGCTGTATACATTTCCAGATTATTATAAGGAATTCCAGTGCACCGCGGACCGGTGCGAGGATACCTGCTGCGCCGGGTGGGCCATTGTGATCGACGACGGGACGCTGAAGCGGTACCGGCGGACCGGCGGCAGCCTGGGGGCAAGGCTTCGGCGGGAGATCCGCTGGAAGGAGAAGGTGTTTGGGCGGCGGGAGGAGCGCTGCGCCTTCCTGGATGAAGAGAATCTGTGCGACATCTATAAAGAGCTGGGGCAAAAAGGGCTGTGCCGGACCTGCCGGCTCTATCCCCGTCACATCGAGGAGTTTGAAAATGTGCGGGAAGTGAGCCTGTCTGTCTCCTGTCCGGAGGTGGCCGGGATCCTGCTTCGCCACAGAGAGCCGGTAAGATTCCTGGAGTTCCACCGGGAAGGGCAGGAGAGCTGGCCGGAGTTTGATGAACTGACTTATTCCGTGCTGGCGGACGGCCGGGATGTGATGATCCGCATCCTGCAGGACCGCAGCCTGCCGATCCGGACCAGGGCCGGGCTTGTGCTGGGGCTGGCCCACGACATGGAAGGGCGGCTGCGCCGGGGAGAGACCTTCTCCTGCCAGGAACTGTACCGCCGGTATGAGACGAAGGAAGCCGCCGATTATACGGCAGCGCGGCTGGCGGACTATGAGAGGAAGAAGGAGAAGCAGTTCCGGGATCTTGGCCGGGAGCTTCATTCTCTGTATCGGCTGGAGCTTCTGCGGGAGGACTGGGAGATGCTGCTGCGGGAGAGCGAATTCTTCCTGTGCCGGGAGGGCGCGAAAGGCTATCACGAGACCCAGGAGCGATTCCGGAAATGGCGGGAAGAACATCTGCCGGACTGGGAGATCTCTCTTGAGCAGATCCTGGTGTATTTTATCGCCACTTATTTCTGCGGGGCAGTCTATGACGGAAGAGTCTGGGGGAAGGCCCGCATGGCAGCGGTCAGCGCGTTTCTGATCGCGGAACTGTGGAAGGCCCGGTGGATTAAGAACGAAGAGACCCTGGATATCAGCGATTTGACAGAGATCCTCTACCGGTACTCCCGGGAGCTGGAGCATTCCGACCTGAACCTGGAGCGGATGGAGCGGATCATGGAACGAAGGGGGATCCCCTGGATGGAAAGAAAGAAGGAGGTATGAAAGATTATGATCCAGATAGATCAAAACAGTTGTATTGGCTGTAAAGCCTGTATCAAGGACTGCCCGGCCGGGGCGATCCGGCTGGAGGAAGGAAAGGCAGTGTGGAAGAAGGAGTGTATCCAGTGCGGGCACTGCGTGGCTGTCTGTCCGGTGAAGGCGGTGTCCATCCCGGAATACGACATGGAAGAAGTGGAAGAATATGACAGAGATACATTTACCCTTGACCCGGAGATCTTCCTCCATGCGGTGAAGTTCCGCCGGAGCATCCGGAATTATAAAGAAACGCCCGTTGAGAGGGAGAAGATGGAGCGGATCCTGAATGCGGGCAGATATGCGGCCACTGCCAAGAATACCCAGGGCTGCCGGTTCCTCTTCCTTCAGAAGGACCTGGAAGCTTTCAAGGACCTGGTGTGGGAAGAGATGCCCGGGATCGTGGCAGGGCTGAAAGAAACTCTGCCGGCCTATGCAAGGCTTTTTGAGTTCTTCTGCCTGCGGCGGAAGCGGGATCCTAAGGATGATCCCCTGTTCTTCAACACCACATCCTTCCTGGTGATCACGGCGAAAGACCTGCTGGACGGCGGGCTTGCGGCGGCGAACATTGAGAATATGGCGGTTGCAGAAGGGGCGGGGGTCCTCTACAGCGGCTATCTTATGCGGGTGATCAATGCCAGCGCAAGGCTGAAGGAATGGCTTGGGATCACGGAAGAAGAGCAGATCGCCTGCTGTATGTTGATGGGATATCCGGCAGTCTCTTACCGGAGGACGGCGCCCCGAAGAGAAGGGCAGATCGAGTGGAGATAAGTCAGGCGAAAAACGGACGATCAGGCGGCCTGGATTTGTGGAAAACCACAAAATCCAGACCGCCGTTTTTGTGCGTATATACAAGGATTAATCGCGATTACAAAATCTATTGACAAGAGGAAAAAAAGAGCGGTATACTTACAATGCAAAGAGAAATTAATCATGATTAATTTTTAACATAACAAAGGAAAAGGAGGGAATCATTATGGCTTACACTGCAACCGAAGAACAGAAGAAACTATTTGCCGGGGATCATGAGTATCTGAAGAAGATCCTGGATCTGGGACATGAGATCCTGTGGCTGACGAAAGACGAATGTATCAAAGCCGGACCGGATCTGGACGAGACCCTCGCTATCATTGAGAAGGTTCTGATGGACCACGGGCGCAAAGAGTATGAGATGCCGGCCAAGATCGGGATCCATCCCTGGAGCGACGTGTTCTTTCACGCCATGCCCGCCTATGTGCCAAACAGCAAGGCCTGCGGGATCAAGTGGATCGAGTGCTTCCCGCGGAATCCTAAGGAGTTCCAGCTTCCCCAGACTACGGGACTTCAGATCATGAACGATATTGAGACCGGCGTTCCCTACGCAGTGATGGACTGTGCCTGGCTGACTTCCATGCGGACTCCCGCAGTGACGGCCCTGACGGCGGCGAAGTTCCATCCGGGCGCCGAATATTTTGGAATGTTCGGCTGCGGCGTACAGGGCGTGGGACATGTGAAATACATTCCCAGAACGCTGAAGAATCTGAAGAAGATCTATATCTACGATGTGTCGGAGGAAAAACAGGATCAGCTGATCCAGGAAGTGAAGCCCTACGTGGACGTGCCCATTGAGAAGTCGGATCCGAAGACCATGGCCTCCAGGTGTGATGTGATGGCCTCCGCCACCATTATCCTGCTGAATTCGCTGAGCGTGGTGAAGAAAGAATGGGTATCCAAAGGCCAGACCATCCTTCCCTGCGACTTAAATACCTTCTGGGATCCGGCCATCCAGAGAGAGGCGGACAAGTATTTCGTGGACAGTGTGGACGAACACAAGCTGTTTGAGAGTATGGGATACTTTCCGGAGGGACTGCCCAGGATCCAGGGAGAGACGGGAGAAGTGCTGGCGGATCTGATCCCTGGCCGGACCTCCTCTGATGAGTTGATCGTGGTGTCCAATATCGGGATCTCCGTGTGCGATATGGTGATGGGCCGGGCCATCTTCGATAAAGCGGTGGAGATGGGACTTGGAAGGAAGCTGCCTCTGTAAGCGGGGCGGGCGATCCGGACAAAAGAATAAAAAAGAAAAACATCAGGCTGACAGAGCCAGGTTCTGCAGTCTGATGTTTTGTTATATTTTCGCGTAATTCAGGATCACGGCCCGCACACATTCCAGGAAATCGTCCCGGATCGCTTCCACATCCCGCTCCGGGTGATCCAGGATGGTCTTGATACATCCCTTGCAGAGATAGATGGACATCTTGTTGATCAGCACGGCCTCCGGCTCTGTGAAGATCCCGTCCCGGATGCATTTCTCCAGCATCATGTAATCCCGCTTGAGGAAATCCCCTTCCTTCAGGAATACCGGAACGTAGTCCATGTTCATATCCAGGGTCTCTTCCGGGAAAAGCTCATAGTAGTCGGCGATCATGCTGCTCAGCTTGTCACTGTATTTGCCAAAGAACAGGTTGTTGTAGATCTGGGGGCTGTAGAAGGCATGCCGGGAGAAGATGCTCCACACATCCAGGTGCTGTTCCAGGATGGGCTTGCCGGAATGGGAGAGGGCGCCCACCTCCCGGATATAGTCGTCCAGATATTTTAAGGAGGCGTAGAGAGCCAGTTCCTCCAGGTTGGAAAGGTAGCGGTACAGGTTGGCAGAATTGCAGTTCAGCCGGTCCGCGACGCTGCGGATGGTCAGCCCTTCCGGCCCCGCCTCCTGTAAAATGTCGTAAGCTGCCCTGATATAGGATTTTTTGGAAATATCACTGCGCATGTGACGGTCCCTTTGCTTTCTGTTAAAATAATCTTGGATTATTATAACACGGGCGTGTTTTTATTTCAATTTTCCTTGACCTTCAAGGGACTTGAAGGTGTTTAATCAGGATAGAAGGAGGGAGCATATGACGATCAAAGAGGTGGAAGAAAAGGTGGGGATCAAAAAGGCCAATATCCGCTACTATGAGGAGATGGGCCTGATCCGTCCCGCCAGGGATCAGGGGAATAATTACCGGGTATACTCGGAAGAAGACGTAGAGCTGCTGGAGAAGATCCGTTTCTTAAGAAGTATCGACATTTCTGTAGAGGAGATCCGCCGGCTGGAAGAGGGGAAGATCACCATGGACCGGCTGATGGATCAGCAGATTGAAAAGCTTCAGAGAGAAAAGGAAGGGATCGAGACCGCAGAAGAAATCTGCAGATTCCTGTGTCGGGAAAATCCATCCTTTCAGACTCTGGATCCTTCCTTTGCGCAGGCAGAACATGTCTGGAGAGAAAAAGGAGGAGTGGTTATGAAGACAGACCGGATCCGAGAGATCAGCAAATTGCAGGAAAAAGACAAGAAGATCCTGGATTTTATCGAAGTGGTCAGTTCCCTGTGCCTGGGGATCATGATCATCCTGGTGTCCCAGGGAGTCAGATTTCCCATCTGGCTGACTCTGACGGTAGCGGCGGTGATGATCGGGGCACATGCTGCGAGATACCGTATATCGAAACAGATAAACAGGCTGCGGAAATGATTCTGCAGCCTGTGCTGTGTAAGCGGGCAGATTTACTAAAATGTGGCACTTAAATTTGGCAATTATCCCGGGAAAAGCAAAGCAGTGGATATGGTAAAATAGGGACAGGAATTTCAGAAGGAGGGAACTCCATGAAAGTGCGTTTTATCGAACCGGGGAACCGGCCCTATAAGCCAACGCCATTAAATTATTTTGTCTATGATCGTTATATCCGGACGCCGTCTGTGGGGTTGAATACGCTGGCTACCATTGTGAAGCGCAGGGTGGAGGACACACTGATGTACAGCGAATCCATCTCCAGGATTCCGGTAAAAGACTTGCTGGATGCGGATGTGATCTTCATCGGAGTCTTTACCTTCGCAGCTGTGCGGGGGTATCAGATTGCCGGGTATCTGAAGAAGCACAGTAAGGCGGTGATAGTTCTGGGCGGACTCCACGCTTCCATGAACTATCAGGAGGCGGTGCGATACTGCGACTATGTGCTGCTGGGAGAGGGGGATGAGACGATCCTTCAGTTTCTGGATGTATTGGAGCAGGGAGGAAAAATGGATTTCCCAGGGCTTGCGTATCAGAAGGACGGACAGACAGTGAGTACCGGATACCCCAAGCCGCCGGAGGATATTGATATCATCCCGGACCGGAATCTTGTGTATCATTATCAGAAGATGGCGGGGCACAATACCATCTGGCCTCAGGTGCACGCTTCCAGAGGATGTCCCCATAACTGTGATTACTGCGCGCTGGTGCGGCATTTCGGCCATCGGGTGCGGACCCGGACGCCGGAAAATGTGGTGGAGGATATCCGTCAGTCTATTGCCTTTTTTGATGAGAAGCATTTCCGCCCGGTGAAAGACCTGTGGATCACCGATGATAATTTCTTTGCAGACCGGGAGTGGGCGGTCTCCGTACTTCAGGCAATCATCGACAGTGGTATCCATTACCGTTTCAACGTGCAGGCCCGATATGAGGTGGGCTTTGATGATGAAATGCTGGAATTGTTGAAAAAGGCAGGTTTTTTCGAATTGGATATGGGAATCGAATTTATTGACGATAAATCCTTTGCCACGTACCACAAGAAGAGTACGAAGGATGAGATCATAAGATCTATCCAGAATATCCGCAGACACGGGCTTAGTGTGCGGGGGCTTTTCATTCTTGGATCCGATGACCAGGAGAAGGGGGTGGGGGATCAGCTGGCGGACTTTGTGATCAGGAACAAGATTCAGGGTGTGTTGATCCAGTCCATGTATTTTGTCCCAGGCACACCGGTGTATGAATCCCACAAGGATCAGCTGCTCCATAGGAACTGGAGCCTCTATAACGGAAATGTAGTCCACCGCCCCAGAAATATGACGCCCTATGAACTTCAGATGGAGCATATCCGGGCCAGCAGAAAGATTTACTCTGTCCGGCGGCTTATCCGGGCGTTGCTTTTTGAAGACTATGTGCACAAATTCCTGTTTGTGGGAGAATTCTTCTGGCACATGAGTATAAGGGCGGATCTTAAGAAACAGTTACCGTATCTGAAAGAGATGTCAGAGGGGAAGCAGGAGTAAAAAAGCTTCCGATCCGTAAGCTGGATCGGAAGCTTTTCTCAATGCCGCAGGCCGGGGTCGAACCGGCACGGGTATTACTACCCACGGGATTTTAAGTCCCGGGCGTCTGCCAATTCCGCCACTGCGGCGCATTCATAATGAAATTGTGAATGGGGCCTATAGGGCTCGAACCTATGACCCTCTGCTTGTAAGGCAGATGCTCTCCCAGCTGAGCTAAGACCCCATACAACGACCCAGAAGAGACTCGAACTCTCGACCTCCGCCGTGACAGGGCGGCGCTCTAACCAACTGAGCCACTGGGCCACAATATTTGATTGTGCACTTCGTGTCTGTCCTTGCAGCACATATGTGCAAATGGACCTTCGGGGACTCGAACCCAGGACCGACCGGTTATGAGCCGGTTGCTCTAACCAACTGAGCTAAAGGTCCAAATTAGCAGTCCCGGAAAGGACCTAAGCCGATGATCGGACTCGAACCGATAACCTGCTGATTACAAATCAGCTGCTCTGCCAATTGAGCCACATCGGCACACCTGAATGACTCCGACGGGAATCGAACCCGTGTTACCGCCGTGAAAGGGCGATGTCTTAACCTCTTGACCACGGAGCCAGATAATGAATTTGAGACCGATTAATATCATAGCATACACACCCTGTTTTTACAAGAGTTTTTTTGCAAAAATCCACAGGTGGTCGAAGGAAGCTGCCCCGGGCCACGAAGCGGCAGAAGAAATATTACCGGCAGACAGAGAAAAAAGGATTGACTTCTCTTTTTGACGGTGATACTATGATGATATCAAAATGATATCAGATTCGCGGAGGGAGGAGAATCAATATGAAGAAAGAACAAGTACAAGAGAGAATCTTACATCCGGCCAACGGCTACCTGATGCTCCTTTTAGGTATATTACTTCTGATCGCAGGGATCGGAGGAGGAGTTGCAGGATCCGTGATCGGCGGCATGGAGGAAAATGGCGCTTTGATCGCCATCAGCGTTACCGCCTGTGTCATCCTGGTCATTTTAGGGGTGATCCTGCTGTGCGGGCTGAAGGTGCTGAACCCCAACGAAGCCTATGTGCTGACTTTGTTTGGTAACTATTACGGAACCATCAAAAAGGAAGGTTTCTTCTGGGTGAATCCCTTCTGTTCCGCTATTAATCCTACAGTCAAAGCAGTGCCGGTAGCGACCGGAAGCGTGGAAGGACGCCTTACCACTGCAGGCGTATCTGCCGGTGGGAAGAAAGTATCCCTGCGGATGATGACCCTGGACAACAAAAAGCAGAAGGTCAACGATCTTCTGGGCAATCCGGTGGAGATCGGAGCTGTGGTGATCTGGCGGGTGGTAGATCCTACCAAGGCTGTGATCAACGTGGAAAATTATAAGAACTATCTGTCCATCCAGTGCGACGCCATCATCCGGAATACGGCCAGACAGTATCCCTACGATACCAACGAGGGCGGCGACGAAAAATCCCTGCGGGGCAGCAGCCAGGAGATCGCGGATATCATGAGCCGGGAGCTGCAGAAGAAGACGGAAGACGCCGGCATCCAGATCGAGGAAGTGCGGATCACCCACCTTGCGTACGCGCCGGAGATCGCATCCGCCATGCTGCAGCGGCAGCAGGCGGCCGCCATCATCGACGCGCGGCAGAAGATCGTGGAAGGCGCCGTGGGCATGGTGGAGATGGCGCTTCACAAATTAAATGAAAATGATATCGTAGATCTGGACGAAGAGCGCAAAGCCGCCATGGTCAGTAACCTTCTGGTAGTGCTGTGCGGCAATAAAGAGGCGCAGCCCATCGTCAACAGCGGAAGCCTGTACTAAGAAAGAGGGTCTTGAATAAGAGGTGGGGAAACCGTAAGATAGTAAGTATAGAACGGCAACGGAAGGGGGACTTTGTGGAAATGGAAGAAAAGAATACCGACAAATCCAAAGCAAAAAAACAAGTGCCCCTTCGTCTGTCCAAAAAACTGTACGATGAGATCGCCCAGTGGGCGGAGGATGATTTCCGCTCCATGAACGGACAGATCGAATACCTGCTGACGGAGTGTGTGAAACACCGGAAGGGAAAGAAAGATTCGCAGGAGGAGTAAGAAAGTCTCCGCCTAAGTCGGAAAGAGAATAAAGCGTATGGAAAAGCCGGCCGGAAGGTCGGCTTTTTGCTTTGCCAGACGGGAGAAAGATTGTGGAAAGAAATGTTGCGGAGGAGAGAAGGATGTAGAATAATAGAGGGTAGAAGAAGGTGAAACAAACATGAGATTATTTATTGCGATCCCATTGTCGGAGGAAATGAAGAAGGCGCTGGTAGCCTGTATGCACGACCTGAAGAAGCAGGGCGTGGAAGGGAACTATGTGCCGGTCCAGAACCTGCACCTGACCCTGGCCTTCATCGGGGAGTACGATGACCCGGAGAAGGTGAAGGAGGTGCTGCGAAGCGTGCCGATGCCGCCCTTCCGAATGAGCCTGTCGGAGAAAGGGAATTTTGGCAATCTCCTGTGGGCGGGAGTAAAAGGGAATCAAAAGCTGAAAACTTATGTGAAGGATCTGCGGGCGGCGCTGAAAGGGGCGGGGATTCCCTTCGAGGATGATAAATTTACACCTCACATCACCCTGGTGCGGAAGGCGGCGTCGAAGAAGCCGTATCAGGTGCATTTGCCAAAGGCAGAGATGACGGTGAAGCATGCGGCGCTGATGAAGTCGGAGCAAAAGAACGGGAAAGTAAGTTGTCGGGAGATGTAAACCGGTCTGTTGTCCAGAGGGGGGATGGAAATGAGAGAAGAGATTTTCCAGTATGTGAAAAAGAAATATAAAGTGGAACCGGATTATCCATTTTCCACGGCGCCAACCTATCCGGTGCTGCGGCACAAGGATAACCGGAAGTGGTTCGCCCTGATCATGGATATCCCAAGGGAGAAACTGGGGCTGGAGGGCAGCGAGCACGTGGACATCATGAATGTGAAGCTGGGGGATCCCATGCTGGTGGATATGATCGTCCGGCAGCCGGGGTATTTCTATGGGTATCACATTACCAGAAGCAACTGGATCTCCATTCTCCTGGACGGGACGGTGCCACTGGAAGAGATCTGCCGGTGGATCGACGAGAGCTACGGGGTGACAGCTTCCAGGAAGAAGAAAGGAAAGAAACGGGAAGATGGGGAAAAGAGAGGCGGGTTATTTGATTTTAACCGGGACGGGAAAGAAAGCATAGGCGAAATGTATGTAGCCTATCAGATGTATCAGAAATGGCTCAAGAGAAAAGAAGAGAAGAATTCCTCATACAAAGTGGATCCGTATGATTATAAGATGGAAGAACATGAGGATGAGGATAAGGATATATTTCAGGAAGAAGACAATTCCTGGCGTGATTACTGCCAGGACGGATCTGAGTATGGAATCGATCCGGAGGACTTTGAGACAGAAGAGGATTATGACGAGGCGATCTGCGAGGCCCAGGAAGAGATGGAGGAGGAGACGATCACACTTTCCTTTTCCATATGCAATGAGGAGTATGAGCGGAAGGAAAGAGAGCGGGCAGAGTTTCTCAGAAGCGGAAAGGAGCAGTTTATTCCGGCCCGTTATCTGACGCTGGAAGGAGACTATCTGTATGCAAAGGCGATCAAAGATCACTTTGCCATACCATGTGCGTTGCCGGATGAAACCGTAGAACGGGAGATGGAATTTGTCCAGATCCTGAAGAAATTAGCACGGAGGGATATGAAGTTTTCCCTGCAGGTGTGGGACTGGTGCCTGAAGAATTTCCTGCCCTTTTCCATATATGACGATTATTGCGAAAGGAATCTCTGTAAGGATGTGATCCTTGAACTTTGTGATTTCCCGGAGGGATTCACGGAGCAACTGGTCTGCTATCTGAAAGACCACCAGGAGTTTCTGTCGGAGATCATCCGCGCCGGGGATGAGCCGGTGTACGGCATGAGCGTGCTGATCACTGCCGCGATCCGGGGAAATGCACTGCTGGTGGCGGACGTTCTGTTTCGGTCGGAGTTAAAGAAAGCAGAAGGGGACTGGAAGGAGACCAATAAGCTGGCGGAAGATGTGATCTATGAATGCAAAGATTACGAAGAAGTTGAAACCATAGAGTATGTCCGGGACAATTATTTACCCTTGCTTGCAGAGATCCCGGACGGTATGGTGCAGGATGAGATCCCTGAGTGGGAGAAGGAAATAGAAGAGTACATTGACCGTGTGGAAGAGACCGGCGACAAATACGCTTATTCCAGGAGAAATGCATGGCGGACGAAGGTCCCGGACGGAAGTGCGTATGGGCTCAATCCCTTGTTCTATCAGACAGAGGAGGAATATCTGCAGGCATGGGAGAAACAGAATAAGGGCTGGAGAAGGTGGGATCAGAATAAAGAGATATGAAATCGAAGGCAGGGTGGTTGCAGCTGGTAAATGTACGCGTCATGCAGCGCCATATCCGATCGAAAAGATGAAAAAATGATTCGGAAATTATGAAAAGAATGCTTGCGAAGTAAAAAAGAGTATTAAATAATAAATAGTATCGAATCTTGTAGAGCAAAAAATGCTTATCGCAGATAAAAAAGGAAGATGGACAAGATATTATTTAAATCAGGAATATAAGATTGAACCTGAACAATACGAGATATCTGATTTTGAAAACTCAGATAAAAAGTTTAAGAATGAAACGGATAGAATTATTTTTGAATATATTAAGGTGAATGGTTTCATTACTGTACATCAGGTTCTTGATATAACAAGAATTACTACAAATCAGGGAGCAAATGTTGCATTAGGACGATTGATTAATGCGGGAGTAGTTCAAAAAGTTCGTCAAGGGAGACATTTTATTTATCAATTGAAGTAGTAATATACCAACTGATACACCAACTAAATTTTATGATTCAGTTGGTGTATCAGTTGGTGTTTTTCTATTGGAGAAATAGGAGTCCTTTTTATGACACACCATAAGTGCTAGGCTGTAAAAAAGCATAGAAAGGTGTGTCCGATATGGAAGAAAAGCATTATCGGTATTTCCTGATCAATCCGCGAAATGCCGGGAGAAAGCCGGGCCAGAAACAAAGACCGGCCGGAAAGCGGATTCTGTGGCAGGAGAAAAAACCGGATCCGCCGGTTCTGCCTCCTCCACCGCCGCCACCGTCACCGCCGATCAAAGTTACCCGCAATTTTGTCATAACGAAGAGTTCCGGGATCCTTCACGACCGGGAGTGCTTCTACGTCCGCAGGATCCGTCACGGCAGACAGATCAATAAGATCGAACCCGATACAGAGGTTCGTTTCTGCAAGTGGTGTCGGAGAAAG
Source organism: Massilistercora timonensis (assembly GCF_048354975.1). Taxonomy (NCBI): domain Bacteria; kingdom Bacillati; phylum Bacillota; class Clostridia; order Eubacteriales; genus Massilistercora; species Massilistercora timonensis. The sequence goes on from NZ_DBGCJQ010000061.1 coordinate 61,046, forward strand.
GCTGTCATACGAAATGGCGTGAAGGATGTATCAGACTGTGAGATCTGTGAAAAGTTTTTTGATGAGAAACAGGTGAGCACCCGTCTTCTTACCAGACTCTTCGTTGAGAAAAGGGCACAGGCGGAAATGCTTCCGGTGGGAATCCGGATCTACTGTGGCGATGACCGCTGGAGGATCCGGTGGAAGAGCACGGAGGGGGCAAGTGTTTTGGAACATAATAATTATGTGCGGACGCTGGCGGGTGAGCGATATTTTACCAAGGGGTATCATGAGCAGCATATCCGGCCGAATACGGTGACCAGTGCGCTTCATTATCTGATGGCGTATGATTATCAGGCTTATCATGGGGAAGCGGCGAAGGAGAGGAAGGGGATCCAATGGGAGCAAAGGCAGATGTCACAATAGAATACTATAACAGAAATGCAGCCAGATTTCTGGAAGATACTGCGGGAGTGGAGTTCACAGAAATCCAGAATGCATTTTTGAGCCTGTTGCCGGAAGGGGCGATGATCCTGGACTTTGGCTGCGGTTCCGGGCGGGATGCGCTGGAATTCCTGAAGCGGGGATATCAGGTAGAAGCAACAGACGGATCGGAGGAAATGTGCCGGGCGGCAGCAGAGCTTACCGGGCTTGCGGTTCGGCAGATGTTGTTCCAGGAACTGGATGAGAAGGAGAAATATGACGGGATCTGGGCCTGTTCGTCCATCCTGCATTTGCCAAAATCAGAGCTTGGGGATGTGCTGGAAAGAATGACAGCGGCGCTGAAGATAAATGGCGTCATTTATACATCGTTTAAATACGGCGCTTTTGAAGGAGAGCGGAACGGACGTTATTTTACGGATTTCACAGAGGAAACATTTACAGAATTTATTAAAGGCATGACCGGAGTGACTGTTGAGAAAATGTGGATCACGGATGATGTGAGACCCGGGAGAGGGGAAGAAAAATGGCTGAATATGATATTACGGAAGCGGGCGGCAGACTGACAATCAGCGGGACTTATGTGAACACGCTGGATATCGAAGGCTTTGCCCAGATGATGAAAGATCCGTCCTACTGTTATAAATTCTATTGGCTGGAGGCTATCGTCAATCTGATTTCCCTGGATGTTGCGGAGACGACCTTTGACGAGATCATTGATGAGATGATCGCGAACGCCTGGTATTCGGTGCGGGAATTTCATATTCATCTGAGCGGAGTACAGGCGGATGGGCTGGTGCGCGATGGCCTGGAGCGGGCAGTGCTGCAGCTGACGGAACTAAGTGATCTGCCGGCTAATGCATCTAAAGTGGAGATCAAAAATGCCCTTCAGGAATGGGACAGGGAATTGAAGCAGGTAAAAGAACAGCTGACTAATATGGTTCCTTACCGTGCTCTGGCCGGATTTTTCCTGAAAAGCAGCGAGAAAGCCGACTGGGGAAGTGTGCGCCGATTGACAGCGTATATCCGACGGATTGATCAGATGACTACGCCGTTGCCCTATACGCTGGGAGAAAGCAGCAGGCTGAAGAAGGAAGTGTATTTCCATCCCCTGTGGATGAAGCTGATTCAGGACAATACGGTAAATATCCTGGGCTGGATTCAGTATGAGAAAGTGCGGTGGCTGCAGAACAATAATCCGGAAGTGCCCGGACTGGTTTATAAACTGGCGCCTATGGATGAAAAGATACGGAAGCTTGGAAATGTACATAAGCTGTGGGACGGAATACTGGAAATCCATGAGGTAAGAGATGTCTTTACCGGGAATCCGGTAGTGCCTAAAAAGTATGATGTGGATCATTTTATTCCATGGTCGTTTGTGATGAACGATGAACTCTGGAATCTGATGCCTATGGATTCTTCCCTGAATTCATCCAAGAGCAACCGGCTGCCAAGGTGGGATTCGTTTTTTGAAGCATTTGCAGGGAATCAGTATCTGATGTACAGGCTGGTTCATGAGAAGCCGGAGCTTCATAAGAGATTTGAGGCCTGCTATCGTGATAATCTGCATTCGATCTGGGCAATGCAGGAGTTATACAGGGAAGGCAACAGCCCGGAGAGGTTCCGGGGGATCCTGGAGGAGAATATGAAGCCGGTGTATGAGTCCGCGAGACGGCAAGGGTGAGCTATTCATGCTGATAGAAAATGATAAACGCGGCAGCAGAAATAAGCTGCAGCTTCTCTATTCCGATGAGATGTTTTTTGTGCCGGATAATGTTTATATCATCGGTATGATGAATGGGCTATTGCGGATGGGCTTCGACAGACCCGCTCGACAAAGTATATCACGATACCGAATGGGGCATCCCGGTTCACGATGATCGGCATATGTTCGAGCATCTGACACTTGAATGCCTCCAATGCGGTTTATCATGGGATCTGATGTTGAAGAAGCGTGAAATCTTCCGGGAATGCTTTGACAATTTCGACTACGACAAGATTGCCGCTTATGATGAAGCCGATGCGGAGCGCATCCTGAATACGGAGGGCATGATTCGCTCTCCCAGAAAGGTGAATGCGATCATCAATAATGCCCGGTGCTACCAGAGAGTCCGGGAGGAGTTCGGCAGTTTCTGCGATTACATCTGGGCATACTCCGGCGGCAAGACCATCCTATACCAGGGGCATGATGTCGGTCGGATTCCGGTCAGCAATGGGCTGTCGGATAAGATCAGCAAAGACCTGAAGAAGCGTGGTTTCAAGTATGTGGGAGCCATCACGATCTATTCCCACCTGCAAGCCTGCGGCATCATCAATGACCATGACAAGGAATGCCCGTGCTGGCAGAGGATTATGGACGAATACCCGACCGTGACAAAGCGGCGGGATAAAGAGGTGTATTAGATGGGCGAGTATTACGATTGGGTAAATGTAAATAAAAAGGAATATATCAGCCCCAATGATTTTGACTTCGGGAATAAACGAACAGAATCACTGGTCAGGGGCAATGCTTTTCTATGTGCCCTTCGAGACCTTCTGTCAAACGAATGGGCTGGTGATCATATATTCTGGAGGGGCGATGAAAAATCTATTCCTGAAGACACGGATAATGTGACTTTGCAGATTTTATATAGTCATACCGTTCAGATTGGATATCCAGGAGATGCTTTCGATACGGTTTGTGAGTCGTATAGAAATGTTTCTGGCCTTTTCAAGGCCGCAGAAGAAGAAGTTCGCCAGGAGATCGGATTTTATCTTGAAGATATAAAGAGTGCAGATCCAACGATGAATAACGAGTATGGCATTGACATAGAAAAGCCATTTGACGGTCTGTTCATGCGTGAAGGGAGAGATTTTCGTTATACCGTAAATCACACAAAAAGAGTATGCTACTCGTTTGAAAAGACAAAGATTCTTTATCGGGATAATACCGAGAGCGACTATGCCGATCCGCTCCCAATCCTCATGGCATATGGAAGAGTTACAGATACTGGGTTATGGGTTGGCGATATCATTGGTGTTTCGGATGAGATGCCAGACGGATATGAGCTACTGGAGAGCATACAACTGGATTGGTAGAATGAAACCTTTTAACGATACCATACATTTTAACGATAGCAGAAAGGGGTGTCGCTTTTGAGCACAGCAGCGGCTACAACATACAACTTCATACCGACAAGGCGCACCTCTTGCAGGGTGCCGAAACGCAAAAAAACCCAGAAATCAAGCGGTTTTCGGGCTAAAGGCACATACGGACATTGTATCAAAGATTGCGTCTTGATAGATATTAAGACTACGAGATTGATACGAAAACAGGGCAATCGTTAAAATGTGCATAGGAGGCTCGTTTTTGGCATAAAGTAGGCTCGTTCGAGCCTACCCTTGAAGGTCGGGATTATCCCGGCTATATTTTTTGTATTTTAATACTACATTTCTATTGCTTCTACTACATTATTGCGATATGCTGTAAAAGCTTGAAGGGATGGTAGTGTATGAAAACCTTTAATGTCAAGGAAATTGCTGAAATGCTAAATACGAATTCGGAAACGGTGAGGCGGTGGATACGATCAGGAAAACTGGAAGCTATCCAAGATTCCCGCAAAGAAGGGAATGTAGTGACAGAACAGATGCTGAACGCATTTCTTAAGTCCTCTCCCAAGTATGCGGGTATGCTTACTGCATCAGCTGCTGTGTCTCCTATAGCAGGTCTGGGTGTGATGACGATTTCACTACTGGGAGGGATAATCGCACAGCAATATGTAAAAAGTGAAAATGAGAAGAATGCAAAAGTTAGTATGACTGAAGTAAGGAAGCTTTTGCTATCGGAGATAAAAAGAAAAACACAGACAATTAGAAGAAAGGAGGAGGTAATACGACAGCTTCAGAGTGAAATAGAGGCTGAACAAGCTGGGATTGAGGAGGCTCGGCGATTGATAAAAGAAATGGATCTGCAAACAAAACAAGCAAAGGAAGGAGAAGGATGATTATGGCATGGGATTATGCAGAGTTATCAAAGGCGGCAAAGGAGGCAGGTGGTCCAGAAAAACTGATGGATCTCTTGGTAGAGACTGGTAAGAACGCTGGTCATAAGGAGATGCTTCCCCTTGTTGGCATTGCAGTTGGAATAGGGGCATTGGGATATGCTGGCATCAGCAAGCTGGTAAAGTTCTTCAAGAAAAAAGAAGAGATATCTCCGGAGGCTGTGGAAGCCGCGAAAAAAGAATTAATAAAGGGAATACAGGAATATGATGCTGCTCATCCGGAAACGGAGGAGCTTGCTGAAACACCTGATTCAGAAGAGGAGGCTAATGAATGAGTTTGTTCGGGAACATTCTTGGTGGATTAGCGTCGGCATTTGGTGGAAATGATATTACATGGTACTGTGATGGCTGTAATTCAATTTTAAATAATCAACCGGGATTTAATACAGATTCTGGGACTTGGGAATGCACTGAATGTGGATATGAAAATGATGTGACAAGCAGCAATGTTTATTCAAGTGAAGAAGAATATCAAGAGCAGATGGGAATTCCAAGATGCCCGTCTTGTGGAGGAATGGTGCGAGGAGATGCTCCAGATGCAACGTACTGGTTCAATTGTACATCATGTGGAGAAAGATTTTATTTGGAAGACGGAGAATTGATAAGTCCTTTCGATCGAAGCCGACACAAGAGTAGCAAGACATGCATGAATTGTGGGCAATCGTTAAGTGGGGGCGAATATACAGCACCTTGGGAAAATGGCAATAATCCAGATGGCTATATAAAATGTCCACACTGTGGTTATATTAATTTCGAATATGACGACTAAGGAGTAAAAAAGCTCCCGACCGGCTTAACAGCTGATCGGGAGTATATTTTTGTGTTTATCCATCGATGGTATCCCCGTTCTTGAAGGTAAAGGTCATTCTACCGTCTGCGTAGATGGTGGCGTAGTCCAGAAGCCCCAGCCAGAGGCTGTCGGAGAACTCGGTGAGCTTTCCGTCCTGCGCTTTCAGGAGCTTCAGGAAGTCCTTCATCTGCGCCTTCCGGGACTGCTTGTCGCTGAGCTGCCGGGTGGTTGTTTCGTACTTTTCTTTGGCAGCTTCGAAGCGGCTGTTCAGGGAATCAAAGCGTTTCTGGTATTCCGTCTGGTCAAGGGCTATGGTGGCGTTTTCCCGGATGCATCTCTGCATCATTTGGGAGACGACTTCCATCTCGCTGCGGTATTCGTTCTGCTTTGCGGTAAGCTCGGTCGTATCGAAGACCGTGGCCTGCGCTTCTTCGAATGCTTTTATGGCTTTTTTCCTGCCGGATGGCAGGATATTGGCGGCAGTCATGAAGCGGGCTTTGATGTCCTCCTCATCGAGGTAGGGAGTCTTGCAGCGGATTTCGTTTTTGTATTTCTGGTTGCATTGTCAGATCGTCCGCTTGTAGGCATCGTTGGAATGCCAGAGTTTGGAGCCGTACCAGCTGCCGCAGTCTCCGCATTTTATCTTGCCGGAGAAGATGTGGATACCACTGTGCCGGTTCTTCCCGGAAACCCGGCGAGCCATCTCTCTTTGCACCATCTCGAAGGTCTCCGGCAATGATGGCCTCGTGATTCCCTTCGACATAGTCGAGCTGATCCAGTTCGTCAGCCAGGGCTTCGAGAAGTTCCGCATACATCAGAGCTTCTTTAAAGTTGGCCTTTTCGTCGGCGATGTTGTCGCCGATGGTGGTATTGCCTTCCGTACCTGCGACAGGCGTATCCAGCGAGATAAGATCGTTATTGAAGTGAGGGCAGACATCACAGTCGCCATCGCAAGTCCAAAGCTGCTTCCTGGGGCACAAGCATTTGCCTTCCTTCTGCATCTGCTTCTGTTTACGCCAGATGCCGGGATAGACGGCGTGATAGAATTCCTCGGTGATGGGGACGAGACGCGACTTCCCCGGATCGTCCGGGTCACGCAGGGGATAGAAACGCTGCGGCGTTTCGGTGGATGAGTTACGTTTCTTTTTGGACATAGAAAACCTCCGTTTCTTGTGGCTCGAAACGGAGATTCATAAGGATGCAGAACAAGACCATCAGGAGAAGCACTGTCAATCCGAGCGATTCCGCTTCGAGATTGCAGCCCTTCCTACCGGTGGTCGAGTTGCATTTTGGTTATTCGGTTACACAGCCCCGGTCACCTCTGCAGCGGTAGACTGTGGAAAAGAAGGAGTCACTTGCACCGGGAATAAAACGGAGAAAATGTTCATATCCGTGAAGAAAATATCGACTTTTTGCCCGGAGTGTGATATACTAAATCTGTATGGCTAAATCTGTATGTGTATCCACGGGTGAAGTGCGCCCTTTTCGCCTTAGATTTTACTTTTAAGGCAGGATAAAGTCCTTCCGTAGGGTTTATGAGAGTTTTATGTAAAAGTTTAAGTTCTGGAGGTACGGTGAGAATTGGATGAGCTGGTATTAGCTGTGTATCTTTTAGAATTGAAAACCGCTTTTGAAGAGGCTATATCTGATCCGGATTTGCTGGAATTTTTATACGATGGCATTGCTGATCCATTAGGACTTCTGAATCAGAACAAACAGACGATTTCGGTTTCACTGGCGCAAGCGAGCCTTATCATGAATCGAAAAAAGTATGGAAATGCGCTGAAAGTGATCCGAAAAGGGGCTGGCAAAAAAGAGGTTAAGGATAGTATTGAGGGCTATTTCAAGAAAAAAGTAGTTCCTCGACTCCATAAGGAAAAGATTCTGGATCTTGTGGAGCATCTTCGCAGGATCATAGAACTTGATAGAGAAATAGCTGAAACAAAAAGAGCCGAGCTGGTTGCGCTGGCTGATGAGAAGACTTTGGCAAAATTCCTTGGATTTACCTATCTGTACGTGGTTCCAAGGGATAATGTCCGGCAAGAGATCAGGCTGAAGACAGCAGAAGAGATCGAGGAATATAAGAAACATCCGCTAAAGAAAATTGCTGTGCCGGACGAAGTGATTGAAGAAGAGAAAAAGTACACAAATGCCCTTTTAAGTATTTATGCGCAGCTGGAAAACAGGACAGATTTCCAAGAATCCGAGTTGTCGG
>NZ_DBGCJQ010000062.1:0-17589 GCF_048354975.1 Massilistercora timonensis
ACCCGGGCGGCGGACACCTGTATCGATCAGGGCATACTGGAAGATCTCCTGAAGAAGCAGAAAGCGGAGGTAGTACGGATGGCACTGGAGAATTATGATCTTGAGAAATATGAGAAGGCGATAAAGAAAGAGAGTTATGAAGAAGGATTGGCAGATGGAGAAAAAACCGAACTGGAACATGGGATCTGCCAACTGATCACGGCTCTTCAGGAATTTTCAATCGCAAAAGAAGATGTCCTTCAAACCCTTCAGGAAAAGTATGACCTGTCTGAGGAAAAGGCAGAAGAATATATGAAGAAATATTGGTAGATTCTGGAGATGTATTTAACGAGAGGCGGGGACCGGTGATTGCTCCGAGGCTAACGCTTAACCCCCGCAATCCTCCGGCCCCCGCCTTATCGCCAACTGTCCTAACAAAGGCCTGAAGGGCAGGATTTTGTAGATGTCCTGGCAGAATCAAAACGTACAGAAAACGGTACTAATTGCTTTACTCCGTCAACAATTCTAGAATCCTTCCTCTCTGCGCATCATCCGCACTTCTCTGCGCTTCTTCGCCTTCTCCCACTCTTCCCACTCTTCCTCGGTCTCCAGCTCCAGCCGGGGCACCGGGGTCGGCTTATCGTTGTCGTCCAGAGCCACCATAGTGAAAAAAGCGTGGTTGATGGGCGTCTTTACTCCGTCGATATCTTCCACATAACTGTCCACCTTTACTTCCATGGACGTATTCCCCACATAGGTCACTTTGCCGATGATCACGATCACATCCCGCTGATACGCGCCCCGCAGGAATCGCAAATTGTCCACGGAAGCGGTGGTCACGTTTTTGTGGGTATGGCGCTTTCCCACCACGCCTGCCACCTCGTCGATCCACTGCATCAGGACGCCGCCGAAGAGACGCCCCGCCGCGTTCAGATGGTTGGGTCTTACGATATGCACGGTCTGCACGATTGATTCCGATACTTTTCTGCTTGTCACTGTCATTTGCTCCACCTCACTCTATAGTTTCCGGCAAGTTCCCGGTAAAATCCCATGGTTTTTTCATCCTCGCAGAAGATGGGGAACTGAAGACCATAATTTCCCCAGATCAGCACCTTCCTGCGGCCGCCGTAGAAGCTGGAGAACAGCCACTCTGACGCCGTGATCTCAAAGAAAAAGTCCAGCACCTCCCCGGAGACGGGAAAATAGATCTCCCCTGCCCCTGTGTCCAGAGCCTCTAGCGTCCGTCTCTGATCCGGCGAGAGTCCTGCCAGGAATGCTTCCTTCTGCTCTTTTCCCAGAACCGGATAATAGAAATCCCCGTACATGGCGCCCTGGTTCTGACGCTCCACCTCTCTGAGGAACTCTCTCATATCCTCTCTTGTCTGCGCAGACAAGATCCCGCCTTCGTATTTCCCAAAGGCCTCCTGCACCGTGTCCGCATACAGGTATCCTGCCTTTTGCAGCGCCGCCCTGGTGATGGGTCTGATCCTGGTCTCTGACATGGTTTTCCCTCCCTGTCTTCCAAAAAACTTTGCCGGTATCTTCCGGTTCTATCTTACCATACCGGAAGGGATAAGTCTATTTTCCCACAGATCTTAAGATTTATTGTAGAAATCTCGGGTTTTCCATGGTATCCTAGTTATGGAAAGGACGGGACTTTTTATGAGAAATATCAAACTGACCATAGAATACGACGGCAGCCGCTATCAGGGCTGGAGCCGTCTTGGAAAAAATGAATCCAACAACACCATCTCCAACAAGCTGCAGGAGGTGCTGCGGAAAATGACCGGGGAGTTCCTGATCGAACTGTACTGCGGCTGCCGGACAGAAGCCGGCGTCCACGCTTACGCCCAGGTGGTGAATTTCAAGACCGAGTGCACCATGGATACAGAGGAGATCAAGCATTACCTCAACCGCTACCTCCCCATGGATATAGCCATCACTGAAGTGGATGAGGTGCCGGAGCGGTTCCACGCCCAGCTGGGGGTGATCTCCCAGACTTACGTCTACCGGATGACCATCACCGACGTGCCCAGCGTCTTCGACCGCAGGCATACCTTCCACTGCTTCAAGGTGCCGGACAAGAAGGCCATGCAGCAAGCGGCCATGCTTCTTATCGGAACCCATGATTTCCGGAATTTTGCCGCCTCCAAGTCAGACAAGTCCACAGTCCGGGAGATTCAGGACATCGATATCTATGGAGACGACGAGGAAATGCAGATCCTGATCTGCGCAGACAGCTTCCTTCACAACATGGCGCGGATGATCATCGGCACCTTGCTGGATATCGGATTCGGAAGCCGCAGAAAAGAAGAGATTGAAGAGATTTTTGAGGGGAACAGCGCCGCAAGCGCACCCTGCGATCCCAAGGGATTATATTTACAGGAGGTCCGCTACTAGCGGGCCTCCTGCTTTTCTTCTCGCAGCTTTTCCATGATGGCCGCCAGCTTCTCCGGCGGTCGGCCAAAACCGTATCTTTGATAGAATTCCTGGGCGTCTGTGGTGTGCAGGACTCCGTGGAGTCCTTCCATATCTTCCATCACCTGATCCATCAGCATGGTTCCCAGGCCCTGATGGCGGTATGCCTCATCGATGATCACATCCATAAGATAGAAGGTGGTGGTGTGATCCGTGATCACTCTTGCGTATCCCACCATATAGTCCTGTTCATCATAGACCCCGTAGCACAGAGAATGCTCCATGGCTCCCCGGATCATTTCCCGGGAACGGTTTTTGGCCCAGTAAGACTGGCCCATCAGCGCCACCACCCGCTCCAGGCTCAGTTTCTTCGGGTCTTTGCTTACATAGAAGCCCTTCCGGGGCGCTTCTTTCCTTCCTTCTTGCCGGATCTTCTCCCGGGTCTCCTGGCGCACCGCCTCCCGGAAGCTCTGAAGCTCCGGGACTTCTTTTGCCTCTTTCTCGCCGTGGGTCAGCTGCAGGTCATATTCCAGGGGCAGCCAGGTGGCGATATCCGCCTCATTGTGCTGGATCACCGCTTCCATCTTGTCCAGAGCCCTGGCGATCTTCCCCTCAGGCGTCTCTCCCTTTTCAAATTCCGAAAGTCTCTCCAGGAATTCCCGGCCTTTTTCTTCCGGCAGGATCTCTGCCAGGCGCTTTACTGCCCTTTCTTCTTCCCTTTCATGAACCGCTTCCTTCTCAAAACAGGGCACGTCTCCGGTGACCGCCTCCCCCAGGTCGTGGAGCAGGCAAAGCTCCAGCAGCCGTTCCAGATCGATCTGAGGAAATTCCTCCTTCAGAAGCCAGGCCGCAAGGCCAAGCCGCCAGGAATGTTCCGCCACACTCTCCCGCCGCCCGGAGGAAGTCCAGGAGTGGCGCGGCGCACATTTTAACTGTTCCGCCCTGTGCAGAAATTCCAGGAACCATTCTTCCTTTTTCCCGTGTTCTTCCATCATCTGTTACCCTTCCAGAATCTTCACGAAGAACCGGCGGTTCCTGGGCCCGTCGAACTCGCAGAAATACACGTCCTGCCAGATTCCTAAGATCAGCTGTCCGTTCTCCAGGATCAGAGTCTGGGAAGGCCCCACGCAGCTGGTCTTCAGATGGGCGTGGGAATTTCCTTCCATATGCTGATAGTAGGGCCTGCGGGTGGGGAAGGTCTCCTCCAGTCCGCAGAGCATGTCGTGGACCACATCCGGGTCCGCGTTCTCATTGATGGTAAATCCTGCCGTGGTGTGCGGGGAATACACCACCACGATCCCGTCTTTTACGCCGCTTTCTTCCACGTCTTTGCGGATCATCCCGGTCACCTTGGTCATTTGCTGGGAAGTCCCCGTGGCAATTTGGTGTTCAAATAAATGCATTTTTTATCCCTCCAGATATTTCATCAGTTCATCGTATTGTTTCTTCATCAGACGGTAGCCGTGCTCGTAGAAATGCATCAGCGCGTCATAATTCTTCTCCAGCCGCGACACCGTGGGGATCAAAGGCCGCAGTACGAAGATCTTCCCCTCCTCCTCCAGCTTCTCGATCAGGTTCATCTGCCGGTTGTAGATATAATTTCGCTGGATGGTCACCGACACCAGATTGGGATATTTCTTGTAGGCCCTCCGGTACAGATTGGCCATGGCCCGGGATGTGGGTTTCTTGCGGTATCCCGGGTTCCGGGTCAGGATAAGGACGATCTTGTCGTTCTCCTTCTCCAGCGCCCGCTCGATGGGGATGGAATCTGCCAGGCCACCGTCCAGATAGGGCACGCCGTCAATATTTACCATGGGCGCCAGAAGGGGCATGCTGCTGGAGGCCCGGCACAGCCGCATCAGCATGTCCCGGTTTTCCTCCTCCGTGCGGTACTCCGCCCTTCCGGTGACACAGTTGGTGATCACGATCTCGCACTCCATCTCCGAGGCGAAATAAGTGTCAAAGTCAAAAGGAAAGATCTCATTGGGATACCGGTCGAATACCATATCCATATCCAGCACGCTTTTTTCTTTGATAAAATCTTTCAGTCCAAAATAATAGTTATATTCCTTGTCCTTCTGGATCATACAGTCCCTGGTCCTGCCCGGCTGTCTGGACACATAATCCACCCCGTTGCAGGAGCCTGCGGACACCCCGATCACATGGGACAGATACACATCCTTCTCCATAAGGTAATCCAGCGCTCCGGAAGTAAACACCCCTCTTGTGGCGCCGCCTTCCAGCACCATTGTTCCAGTTATCATCATCTGCTGCCTCCCTTCTTTGTCTTACCTGTTATTATATACCCATTTCCCAAAATGGCAAACATCTCTTGCCATTTCCAGGCGGATTTGTTAAGATAGGCGTTGTACGCCACAGGACATTTTTTATAAGGTAAAAAGGAGTCTTTCAGATTATGATCAGTACAAGTAATGTAACGCTGAGAGTTGGGAAAAAAGCGTTGTTTGAAGATGTGAATATTAAATTTACGGAGGGGAACTGCTACGGTCTTATCGGGGCCAACGGCGCGGGAAAGTCCACGTTCCTTAAGATCCTTTCCGGCCAGCTGGAGCCCACCAAGGGCGAGGTTGCCATCACGCCGGGGGAACGGCTTTCCTTCCTCCAGCAGGATCATTTCCAGTATGATGGATACCCGGTGCTGGATACGGTAATGATGGGCAATGCCAGGCTCTATGAGATCATGAAGGAGAAGGAGGCCCTCTACGCCAAGGAGGATTTCTCCGATGAGGACGGGATCAAGGCAAGCGAGCTGGAGGCGGAATTCGCCGCCATGAACGGCTGGGAAGCGGAGTCCGACGCCGCTTCTCTTCTCAACGGCCTTGGCATTGGGACGGAGCTTCACTACGAGATGATGAAGAACCTGGAAGGCCCGCAGAAGGTAAAGGTGCTGCTGGCTCAGGCCCTCTTTGGCAACCCGGACATCCTGCTTCTGGACGAGCCCACCAACCACCTGGACCTGGACGCCATCGCCTGGCTGGAGGAGTTCCTCATCAACTTTGACAACACCGTGATCGTGGTGTCCCACGACCGGTATTTCCTGAATAAGGTCTGCACCCAGATCGCTGACATCGACTACGGCAAGATCAAGCTATTCGCCGGAAACTATGATTTCTGGTACGAGTCCAGCCAGCTTCTGATCCGCCAGATGAAGGAAGCCAACAAGAAGAAGGAAGAAAAGATCAAGGAACTGCAGGAATTTATTTCCCGGTTCAGCGCCAACGCTTCCAAGTCCAAGCAGGCCACTTCCAGAAAACGGGCCCTGGAGAAGATCCAGCTGGAGGAGATCCAGCCCTCCAGTCGCAAGTACCCTTACATTGACTTCCGGCCCAACCGGGAGATCGGCAATGAAGTGCTCACCGTAGAAGGCCTGTCCAAGACCGTCAACGGGGAGAAAGTGCTGGACAACATTTCCTTCACCCTGAACCGGGAGGACAAAGTGGCCTTCGTGGGCAGCAACGAGCTGGCCAAGACCACCCTCTTCCAGATCCTCTCCGGGGAAATGGAGCCGGATGAAGGCACTTACAAATGGGGGATCACCACTTCCCAGGCCTACTTCCCTCTGGATCCGGGGGATGAGTTCGACAACGATTCCACCATTGTGGAATGGCTGACCCAGTATTCCGAGGAAAAGGACGTAACCTATGTACGGGGCTTCCTGGGAAGAATGCTCTTCTCCGGCGAGGACGGCGTCAAGAAGGTGAAGGTGCTCTCCGGCGGCGAGAAAGTCCGCTGCCTGCTGTCCAAGATGATGATCTCAGGCGCCAACGTGCTGATCCTGGACGAGCCCACCAACCACCTGGATATGGAGTCCATCACCGCCCTCAACAACGGGCTGATGAAATTCCCCGGAGTGATCCTCTTCACCTCCCGGGATCACCAGATCGTACAGACCACCGCCAACCGGATCATGGAGATCGTGCCCGGCGGCAAGCTGATCGATAAGATCACCACCTATGACGAATATCTGGAAAATGATGAAATGGCAAGAAAGCGCCAGACCTACTCTGTTCAGACAGAAGAAGACGATTAAATTAATTGGTAAATTAATTGGGGACGTGGTATTTTCGAAAATACCACGTCCCAGATTGAAAAAACCCTGTCCCTTTTTGAAATTCTTCTACCTCACTCTCTCCGGAAATCCCACTTTTTTCTGTACTTTCCGCAAGGTTTTGTTGGCAAAATAGCCGGCTTTTTCTGCGTTGGCCTTGATGATCCCATCCAGATAAGCCTTATCTTTCTCAAGCCGCGCCACTTCGTTCTGCAGCGGCTTCAGCACTGAGACAACGGCCTCGCCCACGGCAATCTTGAAGTCTCCGTAGCCTTTTCCGTCGAATTCTCTTACGGTCTCTTCCGGCGTCTTCCCAAGGCATGCACTGTAGATATCGATCAAGTTCTTCACTCCCGGCTGCTCATCCCGGTAGAGGATCTGGCCTTCCGAGTCTGTGACTGCCCGCTTGCATTTGCGCATGATGGTGTCCGGATCGTCCAGAAGATAAATGCTGGCGTTGGGGTTCTCGTCAGACTTGGACATTTTCCGTGACGGATCCTGCAGGCTCATGATACGGGCCCCCACTTTTCCATAATATCCCTCCGGGATGGTAAATACATCTCCGTAAATGTTGTTGAACCGCTCCGCGATATCCCGGGTGATCTCCAGGTGCTGCTTCTGGTCGTTGCCCACCGGGACCACATCCGCCTGATACAGAAGAATGTCCGCCGCCATCAGCACCGGATAGGTGAAAAGGCCTGCGTTGATGTTGTCCGCATGTTTGGCGGATTTATCCTTGAACTGGGTCATCCGGTTCAGTTCTCCCATATAGGTAAAACAATTCAGGATCCAGGCCAGCTCCGCGTGGGCGGACACATGGGACTGGTAATAGATACAGTTTTTCTCCGGGTCAAGCCCTGCCGCGATGTAAAGGGTAAGAAGGGTGCGGGCCCGTTTACGCAGGGTCGCCGGATCCTGCCGGACGGTGATGGAATGCATATCCACTACGCTGTAGAAGCACTCATATTCGTCACTCAATGTCACCCAGTTCTTCAGGGCTCCCAGATAATTTCCCAAAGTCAGATTGCCGGTGGCCTGCATGCCGCTGAATAATACTTTCTTATCTCCTATCATGTCTCTTTCCTCCTGTAACTTCTACCACGGCTTGACAACGTCCGTATAGTAGACTTTATTTTCTGAAATAATATCGATTCTTCCGTCAGTCACATCCACTTCCGTGACTCCGCAGTTCTTGTGGACGCCCACGCCCCAGTATTCCGCCAGGGGCTTTTTCTTCAGATTGTTGAGAAGGCCTGCCATGGCCGCCCCGTGAGTGGTGACAAGAACAGTGCTGTCCCGGTACTGCTCCTGGGCGAAAAGCCAGTTGAGAAAATCCCCTGTCCGCTCCCGGACCGCCTGGAAATCCTCTCCTCCTTCCGGCGCCTGGTAGTGGACCGGATCGTCGAAAAACATCTGAAAGGAATCCGGGACATCCCATCCCTCTTTGGAACAGCATTTCCCCTCCAGGACGCCAAAGTTCATCTCCAGGATCCGCTTGTCCTCCAGGATAGGAACATCTCTTCCCTGCAGGATGATCTCTGCGGTCTCCCGCGCCCGCCCAAGGGGACTGGTAAAACAGACGTCGAAGGGAACATCCCTTAACCCTTTGGCTGTCTCTCTTGCCAGGTGCCGGCCAAACTCATTTAAAGGGATGTCTACCTGCCCCTGGATCTTTCTTTCCTTATTCCAATCCGTCTCTCCATGCCGTACAAAATAGATCTTCATGCCGCGCCTCCTTCACGTACCTTGTAAGTATACCACATCTTTTTCCCTTTTACATAGTAAAATCGTCGAAAAAATGCTATACTCTGTAAGAAAGAAAGGAGAAATGAACATGGAAAAGATCACAAGCTTCACCATAGACCACATCCGGCTGATCCCCGGCGTCTATGTCTCCCGGATCGACTATGTAGGGGAATATCCGGTGACCACCTTTGATCTGCGCATGACCAGCCCCAACGACGAACCGGTGATGAACACCGCGGAAATGCACGCCATCGAACATCTGGGGGCAACATTCCTGCGCAATCACCCCACATACGGGGACAAGATCCTGTATTTCGGCCCCATGGGCTGCCGCACCGGATTCTATCTTATGCTGAACGGCAAATACAGCTCTGCGGACATCGTTCCCCTGATAAGGGAAATGTATACATTTATCGCTGAATTTGAGGGGGAGATCCCCGGAGCCGCGCCAAAAGACTGCGGCAATTATCTGGATATGAATCTTCCCATGGCCCGGTATCTGGCCCGGAAGTATCTGAAAGAAGTGCTCACGGATATCCGGGAGGAACAACTCCGGTATCCGGAATAAATTTCAAAAGGGGACAGGGTTTTTTCAATCTGGGACGTGGTATTTTTAAAAATACCACGTCCCCAATTATTTACAAGCCTACTTCAATGCCCATAAAAACCCGAACTGCGGCAGTTTCACCCGGTCCTTCTCCAACCTCTTTTTCTCCAGCAGATCCTGGTACTCTCCCGGCTCCGGGAAATATATTTCTTTCTCCCAGTCTGTGAAGTTAAAGATCCCCACCAGGGTCTTTCCTTCATATTTCCGCATCAGGCCCAGCACGCCGTCGTCCCCGGTATCCCAGGTGCACACCTGGGCGTCCGGGCCGAGGATGGCTTCCTTCTTCCGCAGTTCTTCCATCTGGTGGAGCGCCTGGAAGATCCGGGCCTCCACAGTCCCTTTCTTCTTTCTCTGCTCCGCCAGATCCCAGCGAAAGGCTCCCCGGTGGATATACCGGGAATCCTCCCGCTTCCTTGGATCTTCCTTATAGCTGTAGTCGTTCACCTGGCCAATCTCATCGCCGCTGTAGATCATGGGCAGCCCCCGCTGCAGGAACATGTAGGCGTGGAGCATAAGATCCTTGCGGATGGCTTTCTCCATCTTCGCCGCGTCTCCTTCAAACCCGGCGCTCTCAATGCCGCACATGGAAGCCGCCGTCCCACAGAACCGGGCGTCCATGGTGACAGGATCGTCATTGTAGAGTTCGCCCCGGCTCTCGCTTCCCGGGAAATTCCCGGTGAAATAGTCGTTCAGGAACCGCTTGTGGGGCACTTCTTTCATCTGCCAGCTGCTTAAGGTCCCGTAGTCCAGCCCCCATCCGATGTCGTCGTGGCAGCGCAGATAGTTAAGAAATGTATACTCTTCCGGCAGCTGGTTGACGATATCCAGCTGCTGCTTCAGAAGCTTCGTGCCCTGCACAGCCACGCTGTGCCAGGTGGTGGCCATGGTGGTCACATTGTAGAGCATGTGGCACTCCGGCTTCTCTACCGTTCCAAAGTAGGGAACCACCTTGGCCGGCTCCATCACCACCTCGCCCAGAAGCGCCACCGCCGGGCAGACGATCTCCCCGATCATGCGCATCATCCGGACAATGGTGTGGACCTGCTTCAGGTTCCGGCAGCTGGTCCCCAGCTCCTTCCAGATATAGGGCACCGCGTCGATCCGGATGATGTCCATCCCCTGATTGGCAAAAAACAGGAAATTATACATCATCTCGTTAAACACCCTGGGATTGGCGTAATTCAGATCCCACTGATAAGGATAAAAGCTGGTCATTACATAGTGACCGATCTGAGGCAGCCAGGTAAAATTCCCCGGCGCCGTGGTGGGGAACACCTGGGGCACCGTCCGCTCAAATTCCTGGGGGATCTGAGGATTGTCGTAGAAAAAGTACCGGCTCATGTACTCTCCCTCTCCCGCCAGGGCCCTTCTGGCCCACTCATGCTCATCAGAGGTATGGTTCATGACAAAGTCCATACACACATCGATCCCCCGGTCATGGCACTCCCGCGCCAGATCCGCCAGGTCCTCCATGGTCCCAAGATCCGGGCGGACCTTGCGGAAATCCGCCACCGCGTAGCCGCCGTCCGACTTCCCCTCCACCGTATCCAGGAAGGGCATCAGATGGATGAAGCTGGCGTTGCACTCCTCCACATAGTCCAGCTTCTCCCGCACTCCTTTCAGATTGCCGGCAAAGTTGTCAATATACAACATCATCCCCAGCATCCGGTTATTCCGGTACCACTTGGGATTCTTGCTTTTCTCCCGGTCTCTTGCCTTCAGATCCGTCCGCCGCTTCTGGTAGAATTCCCGCATCTGGTCGCACAGCTCCGCGTACATGGAGCCGTTGTTGTAAAGCTCCATGTAAAGCCACCGCAGCTCCTCCTCATGTTTTGCAAAACGGGTCTCAAATTCCTTGTTGATCTTCATATCTTCTCCCTTATATCGGGGACGGGGTATTTCTGAAAATACCCCGTCCCCATTCCCTCTTTTATTGTTTCAGATACATCTGGTAAGCCAGATATTCTCCCTCCTCAATGGGAAGCGGGATCCCCGCTTCCATCAGGGCGGCGCCGCTGTAGCTTTTCCCGGTCTTCTCATCCCGGTAGATCTTTTCCGGCGCAAGCCCCTGCAGACGGATATAATTTACCGTCATATTTCCGTGCCGTCGGATCATCACGGCACTGATCAGCACATCTTTCTTATCTTCCGATACAAAGGCCCATGCCCCCACCTCGTCGGTCTGGGGGTTTGTGAGCCGGTAGTAATCTCCATTCTGGATCAGCGGCGCGTATTTATGATACGCCTCCACCTGGAGCCGGACTTCCCGCTTCTCATCCTCGGAAAGCCTGCCAAAATCCAGTTCATAGCCAAAGGTCCCCGCCATGGCCACGATCCCCCGGGTTCGCATAGGCGTGATCCGCCCGGTCTGATGGTTGGGCACCGCCGATACGTGGGCCCCTATGGAAGAAGCCGGGTAGATAAACGAGGTCCCGTACTGGATCTCCAGCCGGTCGATGGCGTCCGTATTGTCACTGCACCAGATCTGAGGCGCGTAATAGAGCATCCCTGCGTCAAACCTTCCGCCTCCGCCGCAGCACCCTTCGATCAGCATATCCGGATACCTCTGGATCAGCCGCTCCAGGAAATCATAGACCCCCAGCACATAGTCGTAGAGAAGCCGTCCTTGCTCTCTTCCCGACCAGGAGTAAACATCGTTGATACTGCGGTTCATATCCCATTTGATATACTCCACATTTCCCTGGTCCAGCACGGCGCAGATGGCGTCAAACACATGATCCCGGATCTCCTTTCTGGAGAAATCCAGCACCAGCTGGTTTCTTGCCCGGATGGGGTTCCTGCTTGGGATCTTCAGCGCCCAGTCCGGGTGCGCCCGATAGAGATCGCTGTCCTCAGAGATCATCTCCGGTTCGATCCAGATACCGAACTTCAGCCCCAGGTCATTGACCCTCCGGATCAGCTCGCCCATGGTACAGCCAAGCTTCTCCTCGTTCACCGTCCAGTCTCCCAGGCTGGAATTATCGTCGTCCCGCTTCCCGAACCAGCCGTCGTCCAGCACCAGCATCTCAACGCCCAGCCTCGCCGCCTCTTTGGCCAGCCGGCAGATACTTTCCCCGGTAAAATGAAAATAGTCCGCCTCCCAGCTGTTCACCAGGACGGGGCGCACCTGATCCCGGTATCTGCCCCGGCACAGATGTCTGCGGAAGCACCGGTGGAGATTCCTGGACAGCCTCCCGAATCCCTGATCCGAATAAGTCAGCACCGTCTCCGGGATCACAAAGGTCTCTCCTTCATCCAGCGGATAGCTGAAAAATGCCTCCGAAAGCCCCATGATGGCCCGGGTCTGATTAAACTGATCCTTCTCAATCTCGCATTCAAAATTCCCGCTGTAGACAAACACCATGCCGTAACACCCTCCGGACTTCTCGTCCGTATTGGGTCTCGCCAGGATCACCGCAGGATTGTACTGATGGCTGGAAGCGCCTCTGCTGCTGCGCACCGCCTGTTTCCCGTGATGGACGGGCGTTCTCTGGAAATTCCGCTCCATGGCGTGACGCCCGTAGAAACTGATCATGTCGTACTCTCCGTCCAGGAAGTCCAGACAGGCGGAAGCCGCTTTATTTACATAAATGCGGTCAGGACCCCCGTTGGCGATCCTGACACTTCTGGTAATGATATCATACTCCGGAAGGACCCCGTAGAGCAGAACTGCCTGCACCTTTGTCACCGGGTCCTCCAGCAGGACCTCCAGGGTCTGCGCCTCTGTATCAGAGGCATAGACCGCGGGAAGTCCTTCTAATCCATATTTTCCGTCTGTGATCTTATGGCTCTTGTAGCGAAGATCACAGCAGTAGCTTCCGTCACCGTTCTGAACCGTCAGCGCGGTAACCCGGAAATCACCGGTCCCCCGTTCCGGGAACTCCTGCGGGAGCGCATCCAGCGAATAAGTCCGGTCTCCCTGTACATCGTAGGGATTTCCTGAAAATCCCCGGTCATAGTAGGTCAGGAGATAATCCATATCCCCGCTGACCTTCTTCCCATAGTATAAATGTATAAGGAATCCATAGGCGTCCACCTGAAACTGATAGGTGGTACTGGCCGTCTCCAATGTAAATATCCGTTTCTCTTCCTGATATGCAATTCCCATTTGTGTGCTCTCCTTATGATGTCTGGTATTTCTTATTTTACCGCTCCATTTACCACACCATTCAGGATCTGTTTCTGGCAGATAACGTAGAAGATCAGGATGGGGATCAGGGCCAGCAGATAGGACGCGAACGCCAGGTTATAGTTGGTTCCAAACTGAGTCTGGAAGTTCAACTGTGCCAGCGGAAGCGTATTCTGTCCGGTTCCTGCCATGATGATCAACGGCGTCATCACGTCGTTCCATACAGCCAGAGCTGTGATAATGGCTACCGTCGCGTGCATGGGCTTCATGATGGGGAAGATGATCTTCCAGTAGGTGCTCCATGTGGTGGCGCCGTCAACTTCCGCGGCCTCCTCCAGCGCGATGGGGATATTTACCAGGTATCCTGAATAGAGCAGAACGTTCATCGGCATATAGAATACCACATATAGAATGATAACGCCAGCCCAATTTGCAAGTCCCAGTTCCGCGGTCTGCTTTGCCAGAGGCATCATCAGGATCGCGAATGGAACAAACATACCACTTACGATAAATAAGTACACGAATTTATAAAATTTGCTGTGAGCCCGGTTTCTTCCGATGGCGTATCCCATCAGGGAGTGGATCAGGATGGAAAGGACCACCGTCACTACTGTGATCAGGATACTGTTTCCAAGAGAATGCCAGAAATCGGTGACTTCCATGGCCTCGGCAAAATTGCTGAAGCTCCAGGTCTTCGGGAGCGACAGAATGCCGGAAATGCTGTTGGTCATATCTGACTGCTGTTTGAAGGCGATCACAATGGCCATATACAATGGTAAGATGATGGTGCTTAAGCCCATGATCAACAGGACCATAACCGGCCAGTTTGTTCTATGTCCAATTCTTGCTTTCATTATAACTGCTCCTCCTTCCTACTGGATATCATCATCTGAGCGGCGGAAAGAGCCACGATCACGATGAAGAAGATCACTGCGTTGGCGCTCTGGTAACCAAAGGCTCCGCCCTTCATACCGTTGTTATAGATCAGGAAGGAGATGGACTCGGTGCTCTGTGCGGGACCTCCCTGGGTCATTGACATGATCTGGTCGAATACCATCAGGAAGTTCTTCACACACAGAACCATGTTGATGGTAAAAAACGGGATGATCAGCGGGAAGGTCAGGTGCCGGAACCGCTTCCATCCGGTGGCGCCGTCCAGGTCGCCTGCCTCATACACATCCTCCGGTACAGTCTGCAGACCGGAAATGTAGATGATGGTGTTCATGGCGATGTTCTGCCAGCAGCAGACGATCACGATGGCAAACCAGGCCAGGTTCTCATTGGAGAGCAGGCTCTGGCTCAAAACCGGGCTTCCGATCATCTGGCCAAGGGCCGGGATAATGTAAGTAAAAAGATACTGGAAAATGTAACCTACAACCAGAGCTCCCAGTACATTTGGCAGGAAGTAGGCTGCCCGGAAGAAGCTTTTTGCCCGGATCTTGCTGTTTAAGCCCAGGGCCAGCACCAGGCTGATCACGTTGGTCAGGATGGTGGCCACTACCGCCAGTTTGAAGGTAAAGAGATAAGAACCTCCGATACGGGGATCGCCAAACAGATCCAGATAATTGCGAAGCCCTACCCATTCATAAGTTCCAAAACCTTTGAAATTTGTAAAACTATACATGATACCCCGGATCAACGGGATGGTGTTAAAGCACACGAACAGCGCCAGGATCGGTATTGTGATCAGAAGGTATGTCCGTTTCTTATTGTTTTTCATTCTATCCCCACTCCTTTCCTACTCTGCACTGCCATGTTCTTCTTCGTATTCCTGGACGGTACGGATGGTGTCACGGTTGTAACGGGCCCAGTCCTTATCGAATCTTGCCAGGAATCCGTCCATATCATGGTCGATCACATAGGTCTGCAGGATGGCGTCCACTGCCATCTCCGACGGATAGTAGTGATCCTGATAATCGGTCATGTTGCCGGACTCGATGTACTCGGTCATACCATCCAGCATGCTTCCCAGCTTGTAATCTCCCTCTTTGCAGGCGATGGCGTTCTGGTCGTCAATATATGCCTGGATGTTGTCGTCCTCATACAGGAAATCCAGCACTTCATAAGCGGCTTCCTTGTTCTCGCAGGCTGCCGTCACGCTGAATCCAAGGTCGATACCGGAGTTCAGGGTGTTCCCGTCAGGATCGTCGTTGGCCGGCATAACGAAAGAGTCGATGTTCATGTCCGGATTTACGGACTGGATCTGCGGAACCGCATAGCTTCCGATGGGGTACATGGCCGACTCGCCGTTGGCAAATGCGGTACATGCGTCGTTATATCCATAGGCTACCGGGTCGTCCGGACCATACTCCATAAGCTGAATGTATTTCTCCGCTGCCTCCCGGTATTCCTCGGTGAAGGTGGTCTCACCCCGGTTCACCTGCTTACACACGTCCGCAGGCGCCAGATCTACCGCGATGGCATTCCAGGGCGCCAGACAGGTCCAGGTGTCACGGAATCCAAAGTAGAAGGGAAGGATCCCCTCTGCCTTTATCTCCTCGCACAGGTCTATCAGTTCATCCCAGGTAGTAGGAATCTCCCAGCCGTACTCCTCAAACATGTCCTTGTTATAAAGAATACCTGCCGCATTGGCCATATAGGGAGCGATAAAGGTTCCTTCTGCCGGAACGGTCTCCAGGCCTTCCGCAATGTCGATGTAGGACTGCTTGATGTCTGCCATCCCCTCCCAGTCAGACAGGTCGGCCAGGATCTCCGCGTCTACATAATAGGAATAGTTGATATCGCCGCCGATACCGATGATATCCGGATAATCCTCACGGATAAAACGGGTCCGCATGATGGTGGACGCATCATTTGGCGAATCAATGGTCAGATGAATGTCGTCATGGGTTGCATTAAATTCTTCTTCCAGAGCGTCAAAATAGTCGGTGGCTTCCATCTTGTACTGGATGATCTCGATCTCAGTCTTGCCGCTGCTGTTGCTGTCCCCGCATCCCGCAAGGAGCATGGCGGCCGTCATGCAGCCGACTAAAAGTACGCTTACTGCCTTTTTCCCCTTTCCCATGTTTTCTCTCTCCTTTCTTTCATCTGCAATCACTTTGCATGCTGAAATTATTATATCATTCTACCATTTTTACTAGAATATCAGCATTTTTATGTTTTCATACCCATATGCTATTTTTCATAAAAATGATTGAAGGCATCTAGCATTTTGGTATATAATACAGAAAAGGGAGGGATTTTTACATGAGTGAGCACATTTTTACCATGCTTCAAAATGAAAATTTTATCGATCTGGTCCTGTTCCAGTGCGGCTGGGAACAGTGCGCTCCCGCTCACTCCTGCGGACCCATAGCCAAGTCCCACTATCTGTTCCACTATGTGATCTCCGGCACCGGCACCCTGGAAGCAGAAGATTCAAAAGGGGTTACCCGGCATTACTCCATCCGCTCCGGTCAGGGCTTCATGCTGTTCCCCGGCCAGGTGTGTTCCTATACGGCAGACCGGGAGATCCCCTGGGAATATACCTGGCTGGAATTCGATGGCGTCCGGGTGAAAGAAGCTCTGCAGGTGATCGGCCTTACCCCCGGCAATCCCATCTATCACAGCCATTCCAAGGATCTTCGCCAGCTTATGATGGAAGAGATGCTCTACATTGTCCACCACGGTAAAGAAGCCCCCTACCATCTCCTGGGCCACGGCTTTCTGTTCCTGGATTACCTGACCCGCTCCATGGCTCCCTTTCAGGGCGCTTCCAGCGGAAAGATCCAGGACTTCTATATCAAAGAAGCCGTCACCTTCATTGAACAGAACTTCCAAAATGATATATCCGTGGAAGACATCGCCCGGCACTGCGGCCTGAACCGCAGTTATTTCGGCACCCTCTTCCGCCAGTCCCTGGGACAGACGCCCCAGGAATTCCTGATCCAGTACCGGATGGTCAAAGCCACAGAACTTCTGAAGCTTACCCGGCTCTCCGTCCAGGATATCGCAAGCGCCGTCGGGTACAGCAATCCCCTTCATTTTTCCCGGGCCTTCAAAAAAGTATACGGTAAATCCCCCCGGGTATGGAGATCCGAACATCAAACGGGGACGTAGTATTTTTAAAAATACCACGTCCCGGATTAAAAATACCCTGTCCCTTTTTGCAATTTTCAGATCAAATCACACAATTCTTCCGGCCTGGATATGATCCGTTCCGCGCCGGCTTTCTCCAGTTCTTCCCTGCTGCCAAATCCATACAAAACGCCGATACAGGGCAGGCCTTCCTTCCTGGCGCCGGCCACATCGTGCTCCCGGTCTCCCACCATCACTGCTCCGGACCGGTCCTCAATTCCACAGGCACTCAGTGCATAGGCGATCACTTCTGCCTTCGTTCCCCGTCCGCCGTCCAGTTCCATACCGGCCACATATTCAAAATAAGGAGCCAGTCCAAAATGATCGATGATCCGCCGGGCAAAGGGCTCCGGCTTGGAAGTGGCCACGATCAGCCGCTTTCCTCGGTTCTTCAGCTCTTTCAGCGTCTCTTCCATCCCCTCATATATCCGGTTCTCGAAGATCCCTTTGTCCCGATAATATTCCCGGTAAAATCCCACCGCTTCCAGCGCCTTCTCTTCTGAAAATCCGTAAAAATCCCGGAAAGAATCGGTAAGCGGCGGACCTATAAACCGATACAGGCTG